>DASUJJ010000090.1:0-9657 GCA_036279335.1 Dyella sp. | reverse complement strand
GATTGGTGTGCGAGATGCCGTTCTTGGCGTCGGCGTACACCAGCATCGGCTGGTGCGTTTCGGCCTCGGCGTCGGACAGCTGGGCAAACGCGGCGATGATGACCAGGTCGCCCGGCTGCGCGCGATGCGCGGCACTGCCGTTCACCGAGATGATGCCCGAGCCGGCTTCGGCCTTCAGGGCGTAGGTGACGAAGCGCTTGCCGTTGTTGATGTTCCAGGCGTGGATCTGCTCGTACTCGCGAATACCCGAAGCCTCGAGCAGCAGGCTGTCGATGGCGATCGAACCTTCGTAATGGAGCTCGGCGTGGGTCACCGTGGCGCGGTGGATCTTGGCCTTGAGCATGGTCAGGTGCATGGCATCACTTCCGGCAGGTACCGCCTGCGTAGCCGTCGATTATCGAACCGCTGGCGCTGCACCGCAACACAGGCCGCCGATGGCCCGGGATGGCGCGGCTCAGTCGAACAGCAGGTTGTCGATGAGGCGGGTGCTGCCCAGACGCGCGGCAATCAGCCCGACCAGTCCGACGCGTTCGTCAGCGGCCGGCGGCAGCAGATCCTCCGCACGACGGATCGCCACGTAGTCGGGCGCGAACCCGGCGCGCTCCAGCTGCGACGCGGCGGCCTGTTCAACCACGCCCACCGCATGGCCCTTGAGCAGCAGTTCACGCATCTGCACCAGGGTGGCGTGGATGCGTGGCGCCAGGGCGCGCTCCTCGGTCGACAGGTACTGATTGCGCGAACTCAGCGCCAGCCCATCGTCCGCCCGCTGCGTGGGCGCGCCGATCACCTTCACCGGCAGGCCGAGGTCGCGCACCATCCGCTCGATCACCTTCAGCTGCTGGAAATCCTTCTGCCCGAACACGGCCAGATCCGGCTGTACCAGGTTGAACAGCTTGCACACGACCGTGGCCACGCCATCGAAATGGCCGGGCCGATGCGCCCCTTCCAGCGTCTCGGTGATCTGCGGCACGCGCAGGCTCACGGTGTGGGCGGGGCCATAGGGATACATGGTGGCCACGTCGGGTGCGAACAGCAGATCGCAATCGTGTTCGGCCAGCCCGGCCTGATCCTGCGCCAGCGTGCGCGGATAGCGCTCGAAATCCTCGCTGGGGCCGAACTGGGTGGGGTTGACGAACACGCTGGCCACCACGCGATCGGCGCGCATGCGGGCCAGCCGGATCAGCGAATAGTGACCGGCATGCAGGTTGCCCATGGTCGGCACAAAGCCCACGGTTTGCCCGGCCGTGCGCCAGCCGCGAACGGCAGCGCGCAGCGCGCCGGCATCTTGCACGATCTGCATCGACGAAACCCTCAGTGAAAGCAGTGCTCGGGGGCGGGAAACGCGCCGCGGCGGACATCATCGGCAAACGCTGCAATGGCGCCCGCCACCGAGTCGCGGCCGAGCAGGAAATCCTTGCTGAACTTGGGCCGCTTGCCGGGAGTGACGCCGAGCAGGTCGTGCAGCACCAGCACCTGGCCATCGCAATGCGGGCCGGCGCCGATGCCGATCGTGGGCACCGCCACGGCCTCGGTGATGCGCTGGGCCAGCAAGGTCGGCATGCCCTCCAGCACGATCAGCCCGGCACCGGCCGCCTCCACGGCGCGCGCCTCGTCCACCAGCCGGTCGCCCGCCTCCTGCTCGCGGCCCTGGATGCGGAAACCGCCGAACTTGTGCACCGACTGCGGCGTCAGCCCCAGATGCGCACAGACCGGAATGGCCCGCGCCACCAGCGCACTGATCGCCTCCAGCACGTGCGGCGCCGCGCCTTCGATCTTGACCATCGCCGCGCCGCCCTCGCCGACCAGCCGCGCGCCGGCCTCCAGCGCGTGCGCCGTGTCGCGGTCACTCATGAACGGCAGGTCGGCCACCAGCAGGGTCGAACGCAGGCCGCGGGCGACCGCGGCGGTGTGGTAGACCATGTGATCGAGCGTCACCGGCAGCGTGCTCGCGTGTCCCTGCACCACCATGCCGAGCGAATCGCCGACCAGCGCCACGTCCACGCCTGCGCTCTCCAGCTGAAAGGCAAAGCTGGCGTCGTACGCGGTAAGCATCACGATGCGCCGCCCTTCGGCCTTCATCGCGCGCAGGCTTGGCACGGTCACCGGCTTGCGCTCGGGATTACTGGCGTTTTGCACGTACACGTGGCGATCCTGTTCGGGCGAGCTGGGCCCGCATCATAAACCTTGTCCGCCGCACTGCAGCAGAGTGGAAATCAAGGCAGCGCGACGCAACCGGCGGCGTCCACCTGGCGCAGCAGCTCCGCTACCCGGCCCTGCCCGGGCAACGGCAGCTCGGGTGCAATATCGGCCAGCGGTGCCAGCACGAAGGCACGGTCGCGAATGCGCGGATGCGGCAGCGTCAGCCGGGCATCGTCCAGCCTGACGCCGTCCATGTGCAGCAGGTCCAGATCCAGCGTGCGCGGCCCCCAGCGCTCGCCCTCGCGCACCCGGCCAGCGGCCGCCTCAATCTGCATCAGCGCATCGAGCAGTGCGTGCGGGGAGAGCGCGGTGTGCAGACGCACGACGGCGTTGATGAAATCCGGCTGGTCAAGCCTGCCCCATGGGGCAGTCCGGTAGAACCGCGAGCGCGCCGTCACTGCGGTGTCGGGAAGTGCGTGCAGCGCATCGATGGCCACGCTCAGCGTGCGCTGCGAATCGCCCAGGTTGCTGCCCAGCGCCACATAGGCATCGCGCTCCGGCGGCGCCGACACGATCACGCCGAGCCGGATTTACCGGACGGCTTGCGGCGGCGACGGCGCTTGCGCGGCGGACGCCCGACCGCGGTTGCTGCCGGCGCATCCGGGCCGATCGGTCCGCCGGTGGCCGGGAGCGCCGCGGCCAGCACGTCCTGCGGCAGCTGCTGCGCGTGCGCCCACCACAGGCCCAGCTCGCGGATCGCCGGGGACTCCTCCGCCCGCAGCAGCAAGAAGTCGAACGCCGCCCGAAAACGCGGCTGCGCCAGCAGGCGGAACACCCGCTTGCGCTGGATCTGCTCGAAGCGCGGCTGCAGCGACCAGATTTCTTCCATCGTGAAGGTGAAACGCCGCGGAATGGCCACGCGCTGGCACTGCTCTCCGACCACATGGGCAGCCGCCCGCGCCCAGGCTTCGGAGACATCCATGCCCTGCTCGATCCAGCCTTGCGCGTGGTCACGCACCTCGCCCCACAGCAGCACGGCAAACAGGAACGCGGGCGTGACCGACTTGCCCTCGATCACCCGCGCGTCGGTATTCGCCAGCCCCTGCTCCACCAGTGAGCGCAGCGCGTTGTCGCCGCGCTCCAGCGCCCGCGCGGTGGACGGGAACAGGAATTTCAGCAGACCGCATTGCTCCAGCATGCGGAAGCTCTTCAAGCCATGACCGCCCAGGAACATCTTGAGCGATTCGTCGAACAGGCGCGCCGGCGCCGCTTCGGTCAGCAGCGCACCGAGGCTCTCGAACGGGGCGGCGGCCGGCGCATCGATGCGGAATTCGAGCTTCGCCGCGAGGCGTGCGGCGCGCAGCATGCGTACCGGATCTTCCCGGTAACGGGTCACCGGGTCGCCGATCAGGCGCAGCACGCGATCGGCCACGTCCTGCATGCCGCCGACGTAATCGCGCACCGAGAAGTCGCTGATGTCGTAATACAGCGCATTGACGCGGAAGTCGCGGCGCACCGCGTCTTCCTCGATGGTGCCCCAGATGTTGTCGCGCACGATGCGACCGTCGACGATGTGCCGATCACCGTCGGCGTCGTCCTCGCCCGTGCCGCGGAAGGTGGCGACCTCGATGATCTCGGGGCCGAACACCACGTGGGCGAGGCGGAAACGGCGCCCGATCAGACGGCAGTTGCGGAACAACCTCTTGACTTCGTCGGGCGTGGCGTTGGTCGCCACATCGAAATCCTTGGGGTGCCCCCCAAGCAGCAGATCACGCACCGCGCCGCCGACGAGATAAGCATTGAAGCCCGCCTCGTTGAGGCGGTACAGCACGCGCAGGGCGGCCTTGCTGATGTTCTTGCGGGAAATCACATGCTGTTCGCGCGGAATGATCCGCAGCGCGGGCGCGTCATCGATCCCTGTCTGTAGGTTCAAGCCGTAAAATTCCCTGCCGTTCGGAGAATCCCGGAAGACTAGCGCACGAGCGGATGCAAGAGCATCCCGCCGATGGTCGCGGGGCGCTCGGCGCATCGCCGCAGCCATGCACGAAAGTGCTCGCGTGCCGGAGTGACAAAAGCATTGCCGGGCGAAACAATTTCGTTATACTAGCGCGCTCTGAAACAGAACGCTCCCTTCGTCTAGTGGTCTAGGACACCGCCCTCTCAAGGCGGGAACACGAGTTCGAACCTCGTAGGGAGCGCCAATTCAGTCCGGCCCCAACACCGGACATATCGACAGGCCCTCGGCAGCATGACCTTTGTCGTCACCGACAACTGCATCAAGTGCAAGTACACCGATTGCGTTGAAGTCTGTCCTGTCGATGCCTTCCACGAAGGCCCCAATTTTCTTGCCATCGACCCGGACGAGTGCATCGACTGCAC
The DNA here is from genome assembly GCA_036279335.1 of Dyella sp. Lineage (GTDB taxonomy): Bacteria > Pseudomonadota > Gammaproteobacteria > Xanthomonadales > Rhodanobacteraceae > Dyella_A. Next base: position 5,139 of record DASUJJ010000090.1, on the reverse strand, counting down.
CTTGTGCGAGCCGGAGTGCCCGATCAACGCGATCTACCCCGAAGACGACGTGCCGGCGGGCCAGGAAAAGTTCATCGCGCTCAATGCGGATCTGGCCAAGGCCTGGCCGGTGATTACCGAGCGCAAGGATGCTCCCGCGGACGCGAAGGCGTGGGAAGGCAAGCCCGACAAGATCAACCTGCTCGAACGCTGATCCTGCCTACGGCGTGTTATTGGCCCGCTTGGGCAGTGATTATTCCAATCCATGAAAAACGCCGCCCTCGGGCGGCGTTTTTCATGGACAGCCGCGGCGAATCAGTTGCCGAGCTTGGCCTTCAGGCCGTCCACCAGCTTGGCCACGCCGGCCACCTCGCCCTGCGCACGCACTTCGCTGGCACCCTGGCCGCTGGGCGCAATCGACACGCTGACCTGATGCGCGGTGGCCCGCGAGGCATCGCCTTCCTGGTTGCCGCGACCGAACAGGCGACCGAAGAAACCGGGCTTCTTTCCGGTCGTCGCCGCGGCCATCACCGTGACCGTGTAGGTGTGCGCGGCGTCGTCGCGCGCGGTGACCTGACCGATATCGCCCGAGGCCAGCGCGTCACCCACGCGCTTGTAGGCCGCGTCCACGCTGTCGCTGAGCACGAAGCCATCGGTAATCGTGGCGGCAGCACCGGGCGCGGCAGCCGTGGCGCCGTTGGCACTCGGCTGGTTGGCGCCGGGCGGCGGAATCACCAGCGCTTCGCTGGCCGGCGGGGTATCGAGACCCGGCGGAATCTCCAGCGGAGCTTCCTGCCTGGCCGTATCCCACGACTTGTGCGAACGGAACATGCCGCAGCCCGAGAGCATGAGACCGGAGAGAAGCAGGGCCGGCAGGGCCACAGCGAGCGACGTTTTCTTCATGTAATTGGATTTCCGTGAGAGGGTCATGTCGCCAGCTTCACGCGGCAACAGTCAGTGCAACAAGGCGGGCCAGCGCCCGGTGGATCTCTTCGCGCACCGCACCGCCGGCAAGTTCGACCAGCGGCAGCCGCGGGACCGCCGTGCCCAGGCCGAGCAGCGGCAGGCCCGACTTCACCGCGATCGGGTTGGGCGCACCGTTGAGTGCCTGCACCAGCGGCGCCAGCTGCGCGTCAATGCGCCCGGCCTCGTCCACCTGGCCTGAACATGCAGCATCGCACAGTTGGCGGAAGATGCCGGGCACCAGGTTGGCCACCACCGAAACGGTTCCGGCAGCACCGGCGAGCATCGCCTCGCTTGCAGTGCCGTCGTCACCGGAGAGATAGACGAAATCGGCGCGGGCAAGTTCCGCCAGCGCGCGGATGCGCTCGCCCGTGGCGACGGCCTCCTTGATGCCGACGATGCGCGGATGGTCGCGCAGCAGCGCCACGGTCTCCGGCAGCAGGTCGCAGCCGGTGCGCCCGGGCACGTTGTAGAGGATCACCGGCAGGCCGCCGTGATCGGCCACCTCGGTAAAGTGCCGGCGCAGGCCTTCCTGGGTCGGGCGCACGTAATAAGGCGTGACCACCAGCGCTGCGTCGGCGCCGAGTTCCGCGGCGTGACGGGTCAGGGCGATCGTCTTGGCCGTGCCGGCCTCGCCGGTACCGGCGATCACCGGCACCCGGCCGGCCACATGCTGCACGGCAAAGACCAGCAGCCGCGCGAACTCGTCGTGCTCGAGCATGTGCGCTTCGCCGGTGGAACCAGCCACCACCACGGCCTGGGTGCCGCCGTCGATCTGGTAGTCGAGCAGGCGCGCGAAGCTGGTCAGGTCGAGCGTGCCATCGCTGGCAAACGGCGTGGCCAGGGCACAGATGCTTCCGCGGATGTCCAAGGGACTTGAGTTCCAGCAAAAAATCGAAGCAGGCATGTTACTTGCGGGCTCGCGCAGCGGGCAAGTAAGCTCGAAAACCAACGCCTGACGCGCTCGCGCCAGGCGTCTATCCGCACAGGCAGACCCACCCTTGAATCGCACCGCTCCGCGCGCTGGCAGCGACCACCAGCTGCTGATCCAGACCCTGTCCTCGGCCGGCAAGAGCCCCTTGTTGATGTTGGCGCGGCGCATCGCCGACGCCGGCTGCAATTTGTCCGATGCGCGGGTGTCCACCATCGGTGCCGACAGCTCGCTGGTACTGGTAGCCAGTGGCGCCTGGGACGCCCTGGCCAAGCTGGAAAACGCGCTCGGCAAGCTTTCCCGGGACGAAGACATGCACCTGGTGCATTACCGCACCCAGCCGCGCGAGCAGGATTCCCGCCTGCTGCCGTATCTGGTCGAAGTGGTGAGCGCCGATCGCCCCGGCATCCTGGTGCGCATCGTGGAGTTCTTCCACCGCAACGCCATCAGCGTCGAACAGCTGAACTCCATGCGTTACCAGGCGATGCAGACCGGGGCGGAGATGTTCCAGGCGCAGATCACCATCGGCATCCCGCCGGACAGCCATATCGCCACCTTGCGCGACGACTTCCTGGAGCTGTGTGACAGCCTCAATCTCGACGCCATCATGGATCCGGTCAAGTTCTGACCGCGGCGCGGTGACCAGGGCTTTCATTCGGGCCCAGACGCGCTAGTCTCTGGGCCGGGACGTTTGTGAGGCCGGCCATGCAGTCAGGGCACCATCTTTGGAACCACCGCCGCCTTTGCGGCTTCGCCCCGACCTCCGCCGACATCGCTCCCCATGCCGCCCGCGCGGCCCGATGCCCTTCCCCATCCCACCACTGTGCGACGACTTCCGGTCGCCGCAGGAGCACCCATGCCTGAGATCGGCAAGAAGATTCCCGCCCTGAAAGGGCACACCGGCGACGACACCGAGCTGAAACTGTCGGATTACAAGGGCCAGTGGGTAGTGATCTATTTCTACCCCAAGGACAGCACGCCGGGCTGCACCACCGAAGCGCAGCAGTTTCGCGACCTCTATCCCGCCTTCCGCAAGCGCCACGCCGCAGTCATCGGCGTGTCACGCGATTCCATCCGTTCGCATGCCAACTTTGCCGCCAAGCAGGGCTTGCCCTTTCCGCTGGTGTCCGACGCCGATGAAACCTGGTGCAGCGCATTCGACGTGATCCACGAAAAAGTGCTGTACGGCAAGAAGCATATGGGCGTCGTGCGCAGCACCTTCCTGGTCGATCCGGATGGCCGACTTGCCGCCGAGTGGCGTGGCGTGAAGGTGGCCGGACACGCGCAGGCCGTGCTCGATGCCATTGCTGCTGCCTGACGTTGCATACCCGATCGCGCGTCGGCGCCACGCGCGCGACCGGCTTTTCCGCCGCGGCCTTCCCCGACAGCAAATCGTGGTGACCGTGCCATCCCTCCCCTCCCTCCCGCCCAGCGAGGTTTCTTCCGCATGACCGGAAGCAAGCGCATCTACGTGCTCGATACCAACGTGCTGCTGCACGACCCGACGTCGCTGTTCCGCTTCGAGGAGCACGACATCTTCATCCCGATGACGGTGCTGGAAGAGCTGGACGAAAAGAAGAAAGGTGCCTCCGAGGTGTCCCGCAACGGCCGCCAGGTGAGCCGTTTCCTCAATGAACTGATCGAGCGGGGCAATGGCCACGGCATCAAGGACGGCCTGTCGCTGGACAATCCACACGGGGTGAATCTCAAGCGCAATGCCGAGACCGGCCGGCTGTATTTCCAGCAGCGGGCGACCAGCAACCACGGCAAGGCGGACAACCTGATCCTGGCCGCCGTGATCGAGCTGCGCGAGCAGCAGCCCGATCGCGCGGTGATCCTGGTCAGCAAGGACATCAACCTGCGCATCAAGGCCACCATCTACGGCATCGATGCGGAGGACTACGAGAACGATCGCGCGCTGGACGATTTCGCCCTGCTTTACACCGGCTCGACCGAGCTGGCCCAGGATTTCTGGGAGCAGCATCCCGAAGTGGAGTCGTGGAACGAGCGCGGCCGCACCTACTACCGGCTGGATCGTAACGAAGGCGAGGACTGGTACGCCAACCAGTGCCTGTTCCTGCCCGGGGACGAAAGCGTCGAGCTGCGCGTGATGGCCGTCGACGAGGAGCAGGCCACGCTGGTGCTGCTGGACGACCACAGCCATCCCAACCACAGCGTGTGGGGCATCGCCGCGCGCAACCGCGAGCAGAACTTCGCGCTCAACGTGCTGATGGACCCGGACGTGGACTTCGTCACCCTGCTCGGCACCGCCGGCACCGGCAAGACCCTGCTCGCGCTGGCCGCCGGACTAGCCCAGGTGATGGACCAGCAGCGCTACCGCGAAATCATCATGACCCGGGCCACCGTCTCGGTCGGCGAAGACATCGGCTTCCTGCCCGGCACCGAGGAAGAAAAGATGACGCCCTGGATGGGCGCGCTCACCGACAACCTGGAAGTGCTGGCCAATCCCGAGGAAGGCGGCAGCTGGGGACGCCAGGCCACCAACGACCTGCTCGCCTCGCGCATCAAGATCCGCTCGCTCAACTTCATGCGCGGGCGCACTTTCCTGTCGCGCTACCTGATCATCGACGAGGCGCAGAATCTCAGCCCCAAGCAGATGAAGACGCTGATCACCCGCGCCGGCCCCGGCACCAAGATCGTCTGCCTGGGCAACGTGGAGCAGATCGACACGCCCTACCTCACCGAAACCACCTCCGGCCTCACCTACGCGGTGGACCGCTTCAAGCAGTGGGCGCATTCGGCGCACATTACCCTGCGGCGGGGCGAACGCTCGCGGCTGGCCGATTTCGCCTCCGAGGCGCTTTGACAACATCACGGATTGGCGCCCAAAGTTCGGAACGTAAGCGGTTCCCACCCCTCGTCATTCCGGCGAAAGCCGGAATCCAGTGCCGTTGACGCGTGACAAAAGTCGCTGGATCCCGGCGTTCGCCGGGATGACGAGCAGAGGCGAGTTCAGAATCATCCCGGTGCTGCAGCGTTGCCCGCCATACCATCCTGGCGACTCCCTGAAACGGAAGCGCCCGCTTCTGACTTGATGCGGACCGGACCATCCGCCGGTGGGAGGCGCTTCGGCAACATCGCGGATCGGTGCCCAATGCCCGGAACGTAAGCGGCCCCCACCCCTCGTCATTCCGGCGAAAGCCGGAATCCAGTGCCTCTGACGTGTGTCAAAAGTCGCTGGATCCCGGCCTTCGCCGGGATGACGAGCAGAGGCGAGTTCAGAATCATCCCGGTGCTGCAGCGCT
>DASUJJ010000089.1:0-10371 GCA_036279335.1 Dyella sp. | reverse complement strand
GGCGCGCCAGGCTCCGGAACGCTGGCGAGCTGGGCGTCGAGCGCGCGCGACAGCGCGCCGCCGGCAAACGTCTGGCCATTGCGCAGGCGCACCAGGTCATGCGCCGGGGACTGCCACAGCAGCACTGCGAGCGCGGCGAGCGAGGCGGCCATCGCCAGCGCCGGCATAACCCAGCGACGGCGCGGGCGGCGCGGCGAGAGTGCCGTGACCGTTGCGGCGGACGCGGCGCCTGACGGCGCCTGCAGCAGCCCCGCCAACCGCGCGGGAACCGGCTCGTCCAGCACCGGATCGAAGGCCCCGCGCAGCGCGGCACGCAGCGCGCGCTCGCGCTGCACGCGCGCGGCGAGCACTTGATCGGTCGCCAGCAAGGCGTCCATCCGCGCGGCGGCTTCAGCGTCGAGCTGGCCGTCCACGAAGGCCTGCAGGGTGTCGTCGTCGATCGGGTTCATGCCTCGGGTCCAAGCTGGTTTTGCAGTGCGGCGCGTGCGCGCGCCAGCCGGCTGGTGACGGTGCCGACCGGGACGTCGAGCAACTCGGCGGCCTCGGCATAGGACAGCCCTTCCACCAGCACCAGGGCGACCACTTCGCGATGTTCCGGCGGCAGCGCCGCCATGGCGGCGGCCACCGCGAGCTGCTCGACCGGCGGCGCGATGCTGTCGTCGATCTTCGCCATGCCCGCTTCCTCCGGCAGGAACACGGCTTGCGCGCGGCCGCGCGAGCGCAGCTCGTCACGCCAGGCATTGCGGGCGATCGCGAACACCCACTTGTCCAGCGCGCCGTCCGGGCGCCACTGCCCGGCGCGGCTCAAGGCACGCTCCAGCACCAGCTGCACCAGATCGTCGGCGTCATCGACGTGTCCGGCCAGCGCACGGGCCAGTCGCCGCAGCCGCGGCAAAATTGCGAGCAGTCCATCACGCACCGCCTGTTGGGAATCACGGGTATCTGATGACATGACGTTCGGGAGCGGCCAATCCTTCCATGCCCTGCGCCCGCGCGGTGCGGGAGGGTAAATTTTCCGGATGCTAGCATCCGCGCCGCACTCGGCCGCCGGATCTGTCCATGCCCCGCTCGCGTCTCACCTGCCTGTGTTTGATGGCCTGCGCCACCCTGGCGGCGTCGGCGAATTCGCGCGCGCAGCTGCTCGGCGGCCACCCGCTGCCCGAGCCGCCCACCCTGCCGGTGCGCCTGCCGGCAACCATCGACAGGGTTGCGCGCGTGCAGACACCGCGGATCGAGGACCTATTGCGCGCCACCGCCAGCATCCCACGCACGCTGCAGATCCGCGCGCTGCTGCGCGATCCGTCGCAGCGGGTGGCGCTGGACCCGCACGGCGATCCGGTGCTGCGCGGCGAGTTCCTCGCCACCGGACTGACCGACGCGCAGATCGGCGAGCTGCAGCGCGAGGGATTCACCGTCGAGCGCGCGCCATCCGACGCGGACAGCCTCGGGCTGGGCGTGGCGATCGTGCGCGACACGCGCCATCGCGACGAGGCGCAGGCGCTGCGCGCCTTGCAGCAACACGCGCCGGGCGCGGCCTTCACCTACCAGCATCTGTATCTGCCGGCCGCATCGACGCCGGCAAGCGCCGCGTCCCGCGTTGTCACGAGCACTGCCACGACGGAAGACGGCGGCGTGCGCATCGGCCTCATCGACGGCGGCGTGGACGGCAGCGATCCGTCGCTGGCGCACGCGTATCTCGTGACCCACGGCTGCACCCGACCGTCGGCCTCGCGCCACGGCACGGTGGTCGCCTCGCGCCTGGTGGCCGGCGACAGCGACCAGCTGTATGCCGCCGATCTTTGGTGCGGCGACACCGTGGGCGGCGCCACCTCCAGCCTGATCGACGCGCTGGCGTGGATGGATCGCGAGCACGTGCCGGTGATCAACATCAGCCTGGTCGGGCCGGACAATCCGCTGCTGGCGCGCGCGGTGCAGGCGATGATCGATCGCGGCCACGTGCTGGTGGCCGCCGTCGGCAATGAGGGGCCGGCCGCGCCGCCGCTGTATCCGGCGTCCTACGCCGGGGTGATCGGCGTCAGCGGCGTGGACGATCGGCGGCACGCGCTGCCGGAATCCGGCGCCGGCCCGCAGGTGGCTTTCTGCGCGCTGGGCGTGGTGGGTGATGGGCGCGACGCGCTGCGCGGCACATCGTTCGCTTCGCCCATCGTGGCCCGGCGCGCGGCCCGCCAGCTTGCGGCGCCGCATCCCGGCGCCGCTGCCGAGGTGATGCGGCAGCTGGCCGGTGAAGCGATCGACCTCGGCGGCCCAGGGCGCGACACGCGCTACGGCTACGGCCTGCTGGTGCCGCAAGGCTGAACCGTTCCGCAACACGGCCGGAACCGCCGGGAAGGATTCGCCGGCACCGGGCGTACTGGACCCTGGAAGCCGCGGATTCCCCGCCGGCCGGAGGTCCCACCATGAAGCTCTCGAACCGTTCGCTCAGCCCCCTTCGCTCGACCCTGATCGCCAGCGCGCTGGCCCTGGCCAGCACGGCCACGCTGCATGCGCAGGTGCTTGGCGGTGCATTGAGCGGCGGCCTCGCCGGCCGACTCGACGCGCCGACCCCACACGTCATCGACCGGGTCGGCCCGCGTGCCCGCGACGTGACTGGCAGCACCACCCACGGCGTGGATCGCGCCAAGACCGCCGCGCAGAGCCGCGCCTCGCAGGCGCAGCAGCAGGGCAAGTCCACCGCCGGCAACGCGCTCGACAGCGCCGCCAGCCGCGTGCCGACCGGTAGCGCGGACGGCGCGGCCAGCGGCGCCATCGACGTGTCCGGCGCGCTCGACAGCCAGCCTGCCTCGGGCCGCGCCAGCGGCATGGCGTCCGGCGGCGCGGACGTGGCCGGCAGCGCCATGAACGGCAGCGACGTGGGCGCGATTCGCAGCACCGCGCAGCAGACCGCCGCCACTGCCGTCGCGCGGGGTCGCAACACCGCGGCTAGCGCGCGCCAGCACGTTGCCGCCGGCCTGGATCGCGCCACCGGCGTGGCGTCCACGGCAGGCCAGCAGGGTCTGGACAAGGCGAAGTCCGCCACCTCGGGGGCCGGCGCGATGGGTAACGGCAGCGTCGGTACCAACGCCAGCGGCAGCGGCGGCGCCGACGGTTCGTCCAGCGCGAACGCTGGCAACGGCGCGTCTGCCTCGGGCAACGCGCAGGCCAGCGGTTCGGCCAGCCGCAGCGGCATCTCGGCCTCCGCCCAGGCCGGCGGCAACGCGGACGCCGAGGCCGGCAGCGGCGGTCGCTGATCGATCGCTCCCGATGTCCCTGCAGAAAGCCCCCGTTCGGGGGCTTTCCTTCACCGCGACAGCACGCGGGCGGGGATGCCGGCACACGACCCCGGCCGTCGCATCGGCACCGCGGGGGCGGAGTCAGGCATCCACGGGCACGTTGGTGGCGTATAACCGAGGAGTTTCGTACGTCCTCACAGGAGTCGCACCCATGAAGTTCTCGCTCAAGTTCGCCGCCTTCGCCCTCATCGGCGCCGCCACCGTCGCCTCGCCCGCCTTTGCCGCGCTCAAGGAGGGCACCCAGGCGCCCGACTTCACCGCCCCCGCCTACCTGGCCGGCAAGCCCTTCACCTTCAAGCTCGCCGACGCGCTGAAGGACGGCCCGGTGGTGGTGTACTTTTTCCCCGCCCCGCACACCTCCGGTTGCAACGTGGAGGCCCACCTGTTCTCCGAGGCCATCGACCAGTTCAAGGCGATGCACGCCACCGTGATCGGCGTCACCGCCGGCAACCTCGATGAGCTGGCGGATTTCTCCAAGGAAACCGAGCACTGCGGCGGCAAGTTCCCGGTGGCGGCCGACAAGGGCGCGGTCATCGCCAAGGAATACGACGCCACGCTGCTGATGCGTCCGGGCTGGTCCGACCGCACCTCCTACGTGATCGACTCCAGCGGCAAGATCACCCACGTCTACTCGGCGCTCAGCCCCGACAAGCACGTGGAAGAGACGCTGGCCGCGGTGAAGGCGATCGAGGCGAAGTAAGCGTCCCGTCCGCGAGACCACAACGGCGCGCCAGCAATGGCGCGCCGTTTTCGTGTCCACGAGCGGTAGCTTGCAACCCGGTGCAACGGACCGCTTCACGCACTGTATGCATTGGCGACGAATCCCCTACCATCGCCCGATGAATTCGTCTGCGCCTACCCTCACTTTTTCCGCAACCCGCGGCAGCATCGCCTGCGTTGGCCTGGGCATGACGCTGGGCTCCCACCTCACGCCGCTGGCGCGCAGCCATATCGAGCAGGCCGACGTGGTCTTTGCCGCGCTGTCCGACGGCATCGTCGAAAAGTGGCTGGAACGCATGCACCCGGACGTGCGCAGCCTTCAGCCCTATTACGCCGAAGGCAAGTCGCGGCTGACCACCTACCGCGAGTGGGTGTCCGTGATGATGGCCGAGGTACGCGCCGGCAAGCGGGTGTGCGCCGTGTTCTACGGCCATCCCGGGGTGTTCGCGTGGTCGCCGCACAAGGTGATCGAAGCCGCGAGGGCGGAGGGTTTCCCGGCCCACATGGAGCCGGGCATCTCGGCCGAGGATTGCCTCTACGCGGATCTCGGCATCGACCCCGGCCGATTCGGCTGCCAGCACTTCGAGGCCAGCCAGCTGCTTATATATGAGCGCCAGATCGACCCCACGGCCTATCTGGTGCTGTGGCAGGTTGGCTTGGTGGGCGACCTGTCTCTAGCGCGCTTCAGCACGGGAGCGGCTCACCGAAAAATCCTTGTAGAAGTGCTGAGCAAGGACTATCCGCTGGACCATGAAGTCATTATTTACCGAGCACCGACGCTGCCAATCCATCGACCAAACATTCGCCGCCTACCGCTGCGAAGCCTGCCGGAAACTGCCATGACTGCTGAGGAAACGGTCGTACTACCGCCCGCCGCACGGCTAAAACAAAATATGGCAATGCGGGCACGGCTAATAGCTCTTGAGGACGCTGCGCCAACGTCCTAGTCAATTTCACAAGTTGCAAGCATTCCGGGCTGCTTCATTGGTATCGCTGCCAAAACAGGGGGAAAAACATGTCAGACACAATCGAACTCTTGAGCGCCATTGGTCAGGATGCATCCTGGCGCCATGCCCATGCGGAAGAACTCACGGACAGATTGAACGAAGCGGGTGCCTCGGACGCCCTCAAGACCTCCGCTGCTACCGGCGAGCGCGCCCCACTGATTGACGAACTCGCTCCCCGACAGAATCAGCAACCGCAGGTCGTCAACTCTCCTTGCCATGAGGAGGATGAGCCGGAGGACGATCTCGAGGATGGGGAGGGTATGCCTGCAAAGCCCACCCTCCCCGGACAGCGTCTTCTGAATAAGCAGTAGCAATCCGCGTGTGCACGCATCGCTCCGGAGGGAGGCGGTCTTCAGTCATCGCAGGTCTTTTCCTGTGTGCTGTCCTGTTGCCGCACATCGCCTTATCTGCTCGGGAAACGGCTATCACCGACCCGGGCGCGTTCCTCGACCAGACGGAGAAAATGCGCATCAAGGATCATGCGCGCTTTGCAGATCGATTGGCGCAGATCCACCGTCAAATGCCTCCGCTGACAGCAGCCCAAAAATGGCAACTGGATTATCTGGATGCCCAAGAAGCTTCACTGCAAGGCAATTACGACGCCGCCAACCCACCGTTGCAGAATGTCATCAACCACTCCGGAAACCGCACTCTCGCCGCCAAGGCATCCGCGCTCTTGATGAACAACCTGGCAATGCGGCATCGCTACCAAGAGGCCTTCACGCTGGCCCAGCGACTTTCCGAGAACGTGCCAAACCTGCAAGACGCAGCCACGCGGCTTTCCGTGCTCACCAATTTGTCGCAGATGCTGAATCTAGCCGGGCAAAACGATCTCGCCATTCAATATGCACGTATGGCGGAACAATCCGTTCCGGAAGGCACGAAGCCTTGCCGTCCGCGCTTCATGCTGATGGCTGCGCTCTACAGCGCGAAGAAACTGACTTCCTCCGCCCCCGATCTGAGCAAGACCACCAAGCTTTGCGAAGAAGCCGGCCAGCCGATCTTTGTTGTCGCCACCCAACTCATCCTCAGTACCTTGTACCTCGAGGAGCATCAGCCTACCAAAGCGCTTGCGTTGCTGGATCGACTCGACCCACTACTCAAAATAAACCGCTACTTCCCTCACACGCTTTCAGCAGCTACACAACGTGCCCAGGCTTACGAGCAATTGGGTCGGGATAAAGATGCCAAGACGGCGGCTCTCGCCGTCTTGGACATGACGCGCCCCGGCACCATCGATAACATGTTGATCGATGTCTACCAATTGTTGTACCGGATAGCAGAGCGCCATGGCGACACGGCTGATGCGCTCCGTTACTACAAGGAATACATAAACCAGAAGCAGAGCGCTTTGGATGACGCATCAGCGCAAGCGCTGGCCTATCAGGCTGTGCAGCAACAGGTACTCACCCGCAAACTGGAAATCGAAGAGTTGGGCAGACAGAACAGCGTGCTCAAACTGCAGCAGGCGCTGAGTGCCAAGGCCGTGGAGACCAGTCGGCTTTACATCGCGCTGCTGCTGATCGGACTGGGCGGCGTTGCGCTGTGGCTGTTCCGCACCATGCGCTCGCAGCGGCGCTTCAAGCGCATGGCGACCCGCGACGGCCTCACCGACATCTTCAACCACCAGCACTTCATGAGCGAGTGCGAAAAGCGCCTGCAGGCGCTGCAGAAGCGGGCCGGCCACGCCTGCCTGATCTGGATCGATCTGGATCACTTCAAACGCATCAACGACACGCACGGCCACGCCATCGGCGATGCCGCGCTCCGCCACAGCGTGGCGATCTGCCAGCAGCAGCTGCGCCCCGACGACCTGATCGGGCGCCTGGGTGGCGAGGAGTTCGGCATCCTGCTGGGCGACTGCCCGCGCGAGCAGGCCATCGCCATTGCCGATCGCATCCGCCTGGCGATCGAGGCTTCGCCGATGGTGCTGGACGAGGCGGTGGTGTCGATCTCCGCCAGCATCGGCGTGGCGAATACCGCCACCTCCGGCCACGATCTGCAGCGCCTGTGCCGCGATGCCGACGCCGCGCTGTATCGCGCCAAACATGCGGGCCGCAATCGCGTGGTGGCGGACGCCGCCGGCAGCAACCTCGCCGAAGCCTGAGAGCAGCACGCGACGGCGACTGCGCACGTCGGGCTTCAACGCAGTCTGCGGTGGTGCGGCCTATCCGACCGGACGCAGGATCGCCCCGTGCCACCGGCGGCACCCCACACCGCCGGGGCAGAGCGGTCGACTCAGTCGTCGATCAGCTGGTGCAAGGCCTGCACCGCCTGCTCCACGCGCCAGTGATCACTGCAGGGACCGACCTGGATCTCCGCCATGGCGTAGCCGTCCAGCGGCGCATCGACAAACGCGTCGAACAACCACCACTCGCCAGCCTGTGCCAGCGCGCGATGGCGCGCTGCCAGGGCTGCCGGTGTGCCGGGCAGCCACAGCTGGAACGCATTGGTGTGTGGCACCGCCGGATGCACCCGCAGCCGCGGGTCCGCCGCCAGTGCGACGGCAAGATCGCGCGCGCGCTGCACGAATTCGGGCATGCGCGGCGCCAGCCGTTCCATGCCGTCCAGCGCGCTGATCGCATACGGCCAGGCGGTGACCAGATTGCCGCCGTAGCGGCTCTTCCAAGGCGCCAGCGACGCGATGAAGTCGGCCGAGCCGGCCACCAGCGCACCGCCCAATCCACCCAGCCCCTTGTAGCAGGACACGTAGACGCTGTCGGCCAGCGCGGCCAGCTCTGCTTCGCTGATGCCATAGCCGGCCGCCGCCTCCCACAGACGCGCGCCGTCGAAGTGCAGCGGAATCCCGCGCTCGCGGCACCACGCCGACATCGCCCGCAGCTCGTCCAGCGGCGGCAGCAGGAAACCCGCGCGACGCAGCGGCAGTTCCACCACCACCACGGCCAGCGGCTCGGTCACTGCCATGAGCGCATCGAGCGTGAACGGACGGCTGCGCCCGAGGCGGATCGCGTGCAGGCCGGTCACCCGCTCCACCGCGCAGGCCTCGTCCATGTCCATGTGGCTCATCGGATGGATCACCACATTGCGACAGCCGCGAGCGTCCGCGTACGCCTGCAGCACGCACAGCTGGGCGGTGACACCCTTGATGAAGAAGAGCCCGCGCGGCTTGCCCAATTTCGCTGCGGTCGCCTGTTCCAGCTGCGCCACCGCGCCGCCCGTACCGTACTCGTCCACCGCATCGCGCGCCGCGGGATGCGCCGCCAGCCGAGCCATGGTCTCGGTCACCGGCGGCGCGGGCGGGCGCGACAGCACGAAGCGGCAGGCCTGCTTGAGGGCGTGATCGGAGAGCGACATGGCGGGTCCGTGGCAACGAGTAAGAATCGGACATGATGCCTGCCGCTCCGGCCGGCGCAAGTCGCACGCAGCGGCTGGTCCGGCCCGCAGCAGCGCAGCGAGATCCACGGGTCTGTTGTTGCATAGTATTCGCGCGCACGAACCTGCCCGCTTCAAACTATTTCGTGAAAGGACCGCAGCCAGCGGGTAGCGCTTCCTTAACCGTCGGCATGATGCAGTCGCCTCCCGGTCGCCGACGCACTCGACGCCGTTCACCAGCCAAAGTGCGGCCGCGTGCGGAACATCAATGCACGGGGGCGAACCCGGCGCCATCAACCCTTCGGCTGGAGGAAAAAGTGATGACAGAGCTTGCCATCGTCGGTGGAGGAGCCGCCGGAGCCGCGGTATTCGGCGAGCTGCTGCGTCGAAGCGCGCCCGGTAGCCACCTGCACTGGATCACCGGCGACGCTGCGCCGGGGCGCGGCGTTGCCTAGGCCGGTCAGGACGATGGCCACCTGTTGAACGTGCGGGCGGCCGCCATGGGGCTGTTCGCCGAGCAGCAGGACGATTTCCTGCAGTTCGCACGCGGCAGCCGTGGCTCCGTCGATGGCAGCGAGTTCGTCCCGCGCCATCTGTTCGGCAGCTTCATCGAAGCCCAGCTGCAGGGGCGCATGGGCGAGGCGCGCGCGCGCGGCGTGCGTTACCACCTGCATCGGGACCGCGCCGTCGCCGTTCATCGGTCGACACAGGGCGGCTATCGCGTGGCGCTTGCCGGCGGCGAGGAAGTGGCGGTGGCCGGCGTCGTGCTGGCCATCGGCGCACTGCCACCGCGACCGCTGCGCTGTGTCTCCGAGCAGGCGCTGCACAGCGGAGCTTATGTGCTGGACCCGTGGCAGCAGGAAGAGCCGCGCACGCCTCCACGGCGCATCGTGGTGATAGGCACCGGCCTGACCGCCGTCGATGCACTCGTATCGGCCAGCATGCGCTGGCCGCACGCCGAACTGATTGCCGTCTCGCGCCACGGACTGCTGCCGTTCCGCCACACCGCATCGCCACTGCCGCCCTACCCCGCGCAGGCCGCGCTCAATGCGTCGCTGCTCGCCTGCCAGGGCGTCGCGCCCATGCTGCGGCGGGTTCGCCAAGCCCTGGCCGATCCGGCCTGCACCGACTGGCGTGCCGTGATCGACGGCATGCGGCCGATCCATGCCGCGCTGTGGCAGGGCTTGACGGTGGCGCAGCGCCGGCAGTTTCTGCGGCATCTGCGCTGGCTGTGGGAGTCGGCGCGACACCGCAGCGCACCGGCGTCCTTCGACTCGGTGCGGGAGCTCATCACGTCCGGCCGACTGCGGATTTACGCTGCGCGCGTTCTCGCGGTCGACGGGCGCGACCCACTGACGATCACCCTCCGCCATCGCGCCAACCAGCACACGGATACCGTTGTGGCTGACCGGATCATCCAGGCCACCGGGCTGGATACCTCGGTAGCCTACGCGAGCGATCCGCTGCTGGCCCAGCTGTTGCGCGACGGGCTGGCCGCACCCGACCCGCTGCAGCTGGGCGTGGCGGCGACGCCCGAGGGCCAACTGCTCGACGCCGAGGGCCATGCGCTGCCGCAGCTGTGGGGGATCGGCGCCCTGCTCCGCGGCAATGTCTGGGAATGCACCGCGATGCCGGAGATTCGCGTCGCGGCCAGCACCCTCGCGCGGCGGCTGAGCGAGCCTGAATACTGGCCCACCCCGGTTGCGCAGACCGGCCACTGATCCACAAACGACTCGCCCGCCCGGCGACAGACCGGCGCCTGCCGGGTTTAGGTCTATGCGCTACGCCTCAGCGCCACTGCGGAGGCGCGGATTCCGCGAACTTCTTCCGTGGCCCCTTGGCCCTCGCCTCCACCAGAAACGAGGCCGCTAGCAGCGCGATGCCCAGCGTGGCAGGCAGCTGAAAGAGGTGGTTTTCCAGCAGGCGCCCAGAGAAATTCTCGGGCAGCAGCGGCAGGCGCAGCACCCTGATGTCGCGCGCGATAGCAGCGCTCCCGTCGCAGCATCCGATGCCCCTCGCCA
>DASUJJ010000088.1:0-3300 GCA_036279335.1 Dyella sp. | reverse complement strand
CCGCCAGCGCTACTGGTGGGTCAGCGGTGTGCACAAGCTCGACGCGCTCACCCGCATCCTGGAAGCCGAGCCGTTCGACGCGATGATCATCTTCGCGCGCACCAAGCAGGCCACCGAGGAGCTGGCCGAGAAGCTGCAGGCACGCGGCCTGGCTGCCGCCGCGATCAACGGCGACATCGCCCAGGCGCAGCGCGAGCGGGTGATCCAGCAGCTCAAGGACGGCAAGCTCGACATCCTCGTGGCCACCGACGTGGCCGCGCGCGGGCTGGACGTGGAGCGCATCACCCACGTGATGAACTACGACATCCCGTACGACACCGAGAGCTATGTGCACCGCATCGGCCGCACCGGTCGCGCGGGACGCAACGGCGAGGCGATCCTGTTCGTGACGCCGCGCGAGCGCGGCATGCTGCACGCGATCGAACGCGCCACGCGCCAGCCCATCGAGGAGATGAAGCTGCCCTCGGTGGAGGCCGTCAATGACGTGCGCATCAACCGCTTCAAGCAGCGCATCAGCGACACCCTGGCGCAGGGCGAGCTGGAGTTTTTCCAGCAGCTGATCGAGCAGTACGAGCAGGAGCACAACGTGCCGGCGATCGAGATCGCTGCGGCCCTGGCGCGGATCGCCCAGGGCGACCAGCCGCTGCTGCTGACGCCGCCGCCCAAGCGCGAGTTCACCGCGCGCGAGCACGAGCCGCGCGAGCGCGGCAGCCAGGGCCGCCCCGAGCGCGGCCAGCGTCCGGAGCGCGACTCGCGCGAGCGTGATGCCGGCCCGCGCGAGTCGGTCTCCCGCCCGGTGCAGCGCGCCCACGTCACCGAGGAAGGCAAGCGCACCTATCGCGTCGAGGTTGGCCACGAGCACGGCGTGAAGCCGGGCAACATCATCGGCGCCATCGCCAACGAGGCCGGGCTGGAGAGCAGCTTCATCGGGCGCCTCAGCATCCGCGGCGAGTACAGCCTGATCGACCTCCCCGACGGCATGCCCAAGGAAGTGTTCGAGCACCTGAAGAAGGTGTGGGTGGTGCAGCACCAGCTGCGCATCCACGAGTGGGACGGCAAGGACGACGGCGCCGCCGACCGCCCGCCGCCTCGCTCCACCGGCCCGCGTCCGGGCGGCTTCAAGGGCAAGCCGCGGTCCGGCGGCAGCAGCGGCGGCAAGCCGCCCCGCCGCAAGTACTGAGCCATCGGATAGCCCACGAAACCCGCGCCTTGCGCGGGTTTCGTCTTTTCGGAGCCGACGATTCGTGCTCGCCCGGCCGCGTGGGCACCTCGTACCATCGGCGCATGATGGCCCACCCACTCGACCCATGACGCCCACCTCGCTCGTCCCCGGCATCGATGCACGACTGAGTGACCTGTCCGTATCCCAGCGCGAGCAGTTGCACGCCGCGGCGCGGGCGATCCGCGACGGCCAGCTCGACGCCGCCGACCGCCTGCTCGACGCGCTGCAGCGGCTCGTCCCGCACCACGCCGAAGTGCTGCGCATGCAAGGCATCACGGCCTCCCGGCGCGGCCGCTTCGACACCGCCATCACCGTGCTGCGCAAAGCACTCGCGCTGACTCCGGACGATGCGCTGGTGCTCAACGACTTGGCCAGCGCACTGGCCAAGCATGGCGACATGGACGACGCGCTCGTCACCTGGCGACAGGCCTGCGTGGCCGCGCCCGATTACCCGATGGCCTGGTTCAACCTCGGCCGCAACCTGCAGCAGCGCGGCGACAGCGAGGAAGCGCTGCGCGCGCTTGAGGAGGCCACCGCACTGGCGCCGGACCTGCTGCCGGCGCACATCCTCGCCGGCGACGCGCTGGTGCATCTGGGCCGCTTTGACCAAGCCGCCACGCATTACCGCGCCGCGCTGGCGCGTCACCGCGCCTGCGGCGACGCCTGGCGCGGGCTGGCCAACATCAAGACGCAGCCGCTGGGCGAGGAGGATATCGCCGCGCTGTCCTCGCTCGTGCAGCACTCGGGAGTGGCCGACAGCGACCGCATCGCGATGGGCTTTGCGCTGGGCAAGGCGCTGGAAGATCGCGGCTGCTACCCGGAAGCCTTCGCCGCCCTGGCCGCCGCCAACGCGCGGATGCGCCAGCTCGCGCCGTGGCACGCGCCCACCTTCAGCACCCACGTCGCCCGCTTGCTCGAGACCGGCCGGCAGTTGCCCGCGCCGCTGGACGCCACGCTGGGGCAGGAGGTGATCTTCATCGTCGGCCTGCCGCGCTCGGGCTCCACGCTGTTGGAGCAGATTCTCGCCGCGCATCCGCAGGTGGAAGGCGCCAGCGAACTGGACGACCTGGAGGCAGTGATCGCCGAGGAATCCAACCAGCGCCAGCAACCTTTGCTCGCGTGGGCGCCCGCGGCCAGCCCGCAAGACTGGCAGCGGCTTGGCCACCGCTATCTCGAACGCACCGCGCGCTGGCGCACACAGCGTCCGCGGCACACCGACAAGCTGCCGGAGAACTGGCTCTACACCGGCCTGCTCGCCGCCATGCTGCCGGGCGCACGCGTCGTCGACGCTCGACGCGACGCCCTGGAAGCGGGCTGGTCGTGCTTCAAGCAGCAGTTCTACCGGCTGCCGCACTTCGCCTGCGATCTGGGCGACATCGGCGCCTACACCCGCGATTACCAGCACGCGATGGCGAGCTGGCAGGCCGAGCAGCCGCAGCGCG
Organism: Dyella sp.; assembly: GCA_036279335.1. Classification (GTDB taxonomy): domain Bacteria; phylum Pseudomonadota; class Gammaproteobacteria; order Xanthomonadales; family Rhodanobacteraceae; genus Dyella_A. Next base: position 636 of record DASUJJ010000088.1, on the reverse strand, counting down.
TGCGCATCCAGCGCTACGAGGCTCTGCTGGACGATCCGGAAGGCGAGATCCGCGCGCTGCTGGCGTTCTGCGAGCTGCCGTTCGACGCCGCCTGCCTGGATTACCACCAGGCCATGCGCAGCGTGCGCACACCCAGCGCCTCGCAGGTGCGCCAGCCGCTGCGCCGCGATACCGCCCGAGCCGCGCACTACGGCGCCCTGCTCGATCCGCTGCGCCAGGCACTCGCCGGCGTCCGCTGAACAGCTGCGTTCGCTTGGCGAAACAGGCTGTTGCGCCGTTCGACGGTGAAGACAGGCGTGGGCGCCCCTATGTTTGGCGCATCACCCGGAGCCCGCCATGTCCGCCCTGCCCAGCCTCTACGTTTCCCACGGCTCGCCGATGACCGCGCTGCAACCGGGCGCCACCGGCGCGCGACTGGCCGAACTGGCCGCCGCGCTGCCGCGTCCGCGCGCCATCGTGGTGGCCAGCGCGCATTACCTCGCGCGCAGCCCGCGGGTGGGCGGCGCCGCGCAGCCGGAGACGGTGCACGACTTTGGCGGCTTTCCGGCGGCGCTTTACCAGATGCGCTATCCGGCGCCCGGTGATCCGGCGCTGGCCTCGCAGATCGCCCGCCTGCTCGGTGATGCCGGCCTACCC
>DASUJJ010000087.1:0-5925 GCA_036279335.1 Dyella sp. | reverse complement strand
CCGTGCTCGACGCGGTGCAGCGCTGGTCCGAAGACGAACTGCGCAGCGTCAACGCACAGATCGAGTACCTGCTGCGCGATGCCTTGCGCAAGGCCGGCCGGCTCAAGCCGGGCAAACCCGAACCCACGGACGACGACGAATAAGGAGATCCGCCGATGAAAACCACCGCCCACCTGGCCCTGCTGCTGGCCACCCTGCTGGTTGCCGGCCTCGCCCCGCGCGCAGCCGCGGCCGATACCGGTCCCACCTGCCGCGAGCAATCCGCGGCGATCCTGCAGAGCCTGCGTGACGGGCGCTATGCCGACGCCACGCGCAACTTCGACGCGAAAATGGCCGGTGCACTTCCCGCCAGCAAGCTGCAGGAAGTGTGGGGCAGCGCATTGCCCGCGCAGGTCGGCGCGCTTCAAGCGACCGACGAGCCCCAGGTGCAAAGCAGCGAGGCCGGCACGCTGGTGGAAACACCGCTGCGCTTCGTCAAGGCCAAGCTGGTGATGCGCGTGGGCTGCGACAAGGCGGGCAAGGTGTCGGGGCTGTTCTTCGCCCCCGCGCCGGACAGTGCCGCCGCCACGCCGGCCACCGACCGCCCGGCCGGCGTCAGCGAGACGGCGCTGGCCGTGCCCTCCCCACTCGGGCCGCTGCCGGGCACGCTGACGCTGCCCGCGGGCGCGGGCCCGTTTCCCGCGGCGGTGCTGGTCGCCGGCTCCGGCCCCAACGACCGCGACGAGACCATCGGCCCGAACAAGCCGTTTCGCGATCTCGCCTTCGGCCTGGCGCGGCAAGGCATCGCCTCGCTGCGCTACGACAAGCGCACGCTCGTCTACGGCAAGCAGCTGGCCCATGCGCCCCTCACCGTCGATGACGAAGTCACCGACGATGCGCTGGCCGCCATCACCCTCCTCCGCAAGCAACCGAAGATCGACCCGGCGCGGATCTTCGTGATCGGTCACAGCCTCGGTGCGCTGATGGCGCCGCGCATCGCGCAGCGCGACGGGCATCTGGCCGGTGCCGTGCTGCTGGCGGCACCCGAGCGGCTGGATCTGGACGTGGTGCTGCGTCAGCTGCGCTACCTGCAGAGCCTGCCGGGCGGCGAGTACGCCAGCCTGTCCCCGGAAGTCGCCGCGGTGAAGGCGGCCCGTGAGACGCTGGCCGGCGCCGATGCCGCGCATCCACCGGCCGGCAGCTACTTCCATGCGCCGGCCAGCTGGTGGCTGAGCCTGGCCCACTACGATGCGATCGACGTCGCGCGCCGGCTGCGTGCTCCGCTGCTGGTGCTGCAGGGCGAGGGCGATTTCCAGGTGCCGCCGGCGGTCGATTTTGCCGCGTGGAAGCACGCGTTCGCCGCCTCTCCACGGGTGACGCTGCGCAGCTATGCCGGACTCAGCCACCTGTTCATGCCCGCCGGCGAGCCGCCGTCGCCCGCCGACTACATCAGGCCCGCCCACGTGGATCCGAAGGTGATCGGCGACATGGCAGCCTGGATCGACAAGCAACCCGCTACGAAGCGGCCCTGATCGCTCGACGGCTCAGCGCGCGGCGAGCGTGCCGGCCTGCAGTTGCGGCAGGCTGAGCAGGCTGGGCCGACCCGCGGCGTCTTGCACCAGCAGGTGATCGCCCAGTACCGCGATCGTCTCGACCTGGCCAAGGCCGCGCTCACGTCCCAGCCGCTGCAGCGGCTCTCCGGTGGCGGCGTCGTAGACCACCAGCTGATGGGCATCGCGGTCGGCCACCAGCAGCCAGTCGTGGCGGCTGTCTTGCCAGTGCACCAGGCTGTTGGCGGCGAGAGCTGCCGGCTGGGGCTGATCGCCGCCGCGGCCAGCGGCCAGCATCAGCACGCAGGCAGTCGCCAGCAGCGCCAAGCCGACCACGCACCGGTGATGCCGCGCGGGGAAAATTGACTCGGAAGGAAGGTCGATCGAGAGGATGCCCATGCAAGCAGCCTGCGGCGGGCAGGTGACGCCCGCATGACGCCCATGCGACCGAACGCCTTGAGCAAGACTCAGGCGCCGTCGGGTGACCGGCGCAAGGCCAGCGCCAGCGCGATCCAGCCCACCACGAAGGCCACCCCGCCCAGCGGGGTGATTGCGCCAAACCAGCGCGGCGCGCCCAGCGCCATCGCATACAGGCTGCCACTGAACACCACGATGCCGATCGCGAAGGCCATCGTCGCCACGCGTCCGGCGCGGCCGCGCCCGGCATGCACCGCCAGCGCGAGCGCCAGGGCATGCCACAGCTGATACTGCACGGCGGTCTGCCACCAGCCCATGGCGGCTCCATCCAGCCGGGCGCGCAGCGCGTGTGCGCCGAATGCACCCAGCAGCACGCCGCTGGCGCCGGCCAGAGCCACCAGCCACGGACCGCTTCGCAGGGCAGGTTGTCGCAACATGGGGAGATTTCCTCGGGTGGGAGAGTGGCTGCGGACCCCGTGTCGTATCCTTGCGGGATGGCTATTCCCAAGTTTCGCATGCGCGCGCGTCGCGCTCTTCCGTGGTTCGCATGCTCGCTGCTTTTTGCCGCAGCGACGCTGCTGGCCGGCTGCCACCGCGGCGAGCCGCTGCCGTTCCGGCTCACCCAGGTGACCGGCCACATGCCCGATCTGGATTTCACCCTGATCAACGATGAGGGCAAACCGGTCACCGGCGCCGACTATCGCGGCAAGGTGGTGCTGCTGTACTTCGGCTACACCCATTGCCCGGACGTGTGCCCGCTGACCCTGGCCCAGCTGCACGTGGTGATGCAGCGGCTGGGGCCGCTGGCCGACGGCGCACGCATCCTGTTCGTCTCGGTCGATCCGAAGCGCGATACGCCGGAAGTGATGCACGCCTACGTCAACGCGTTCGACAAGCGCGCGGTCGGCCTCACCGGCACGCCGGGCGAGGTCGAGGCGCTGAGCAAGCGCTATCGCTCGGCGTTCAGCCGCGAGCCCGATCCGGGTAACGGCAACTACGAGGTGAGCCACAGCTCGGCCATCTACATCTTCGACGCGCAGGGTCATGCGCGCCTGCTCTCCACCCCCGCCGATTCGCAGGATGACCTGGTCCACGATCTGCACCTGCTGCTCGCCTCCGGAGCCCAACCGTGATGCCTCGTTCCCTGCCCCTGCTCTTCGCCGCCGGCCTGCTTTGGGCCGGCATCGCCCACGCCGACCCATCTGCCCAGGTCCGCGCCGACAAGGCGTGGATCCGCGTGCTGCCCGCCGACCTGCCCGCAGGCGGATACGTGACCCTGCACAACACCGGCGATACCGCGGTGGCGCTCGTTGGCGCCAGCAGCACGCGCTACGGCCACGTGATGCTGCACCAGAGCAGCACCGAAGGCGGCATGGGCCGCATGAACATGGTCGAGCGGCTGGCCATTCCGGCGCACGGCAGCGTATCGCTGGCACCGGGCGGCTACCACCTGATGCTGATGCACGCGACGCCTGCGGTGAGCCCCGGTGACAAGGTGCCCGTGACGCTCGACTTTGCCGATGGCAGCAAGCTCGCAGTGGACTTCCTGGCGCGCCCCGCCAACGCGGTCGATGCGGGCGAGACGCGCGCGACCACCAAGACGGATCTCGACCACTCGATGCCGCCCGGCCACTGAGTTCGGAAGAGGCCGGTCAGTTCGCGCCGCGCGCCGCAGCCCTTGCCGCCGCGGCACGGCGGCGGTCATCGCTCTCGCGGCGGATGCGCCCGCTGCGCGACAGCCGCAGCCATTGACGCAGCGCCAGCAGCGCGCCGATCGATTCGATGATCGCCGCCGGCACCCACATGATTACGCCGCCCACCAGCTGCCCGGTGAGCACGTTGAAGGTGAAGGCGCGACCGCAGATCTCGAAGATCGGATAGAGGTCGGTCTTGGAGAACGTGACGATGGCGCCGGCGACGATCTGCGGCGTCATGGTGATCGCCGGCGACAGCACGCGCAGGCCCGGCGTCATGCGGCCCGGCGGGCGCGGCCGATGGTCGAGCACCAGCCACCAGTAGATGAAGCCGCTGGCCAGCATCGACCAGTTCATGAAGCGGTAGATGCGCCAGTCCAGCATCGCCAGCGTCTGCATGTGCGGGATCAGCCACACCAGGATGAACGCCACGAAAGTGAGCGTGGCCAACGTCGGATTGAGCAGCACCGCAGCGGTCACCCGCACCGGCCACGTGCGCTGCAGCGCGCGCAGGCGGATGCGCAGCGGCAGCGACAGCCCCGCGCGCAGCACCGTGCCCGGATAGCAGGCGATGATCAGCAGCGGCCCCAGATGATGCAGCAGCACCTGCTGGATGCGGTGCATGAAGAACTCGTGCTCGGCGTAGTAATCGAAGTACGTGTGCAGCGACACGTAGATCAGCGCCATGCCGGCCCAGAACGACAGCTGGCGACCGCGGCTGACGCGCAGTCGCGTTGCACCGCGCAGGTACAGCACGCAGGCGAGCACGAACGTGGCCAAAAACAGCCACGAAAACTCCCACGGCACGATCCATTTCAACAGCGTCGACATCACGGCCACGATTCCGGCCAAACCACGGCCACGCGGCGCAGCTTAGCCGCGTGCCTGCCCGCGCTCACGCGGCACATTGCCACCCTCACGCGCGCCGCCGGCTGCGGCGGGTGCGGCGCCAGCCGTAGAGCAGGCCGAACAGCGCCACCAGCGCCGGCACCAGCACGATATTGATGAACTTCAGACGCAGGCCCAGCGCGTCGATCTCGGCGTTGAGCTGGTGCTGCACGTCGCGCAGCTCCTTGCTGATCGTCAGCTTGCGCTGCAGGAACTGCTCGATCTCGCGCTTCTGCTCCGCCGTGGCCTGGCCCTCGCGGCCTCCGCGCGCCGGCTGCAGCTCTTCCAGCCGGCTGCGCGTCTCGGCCAGCTCGCGCTCCAGCTCCTGCTTCTTGACCAGGAATTTCTGATCGGCCGCGCTCTGCAGTGCCTGCACGCGGGTAAACGGCCGCTGCGAGGTGGAGCGCCCGCGGATCGACAGCAGCGCGGACGAGCCGCTCAGGTTGTCCACCAGATTGGTGATGAAGTCGCCGTTGCCGGCAAAGGCGTTGAGCATCGGCTGACCGAGGAAGCTTTGCGTGTCCACCCACAGGCGATCGGTCAGCAGATCGGTGTCGGCCACCAGGATCACCTCGGCATCCGGCGTGGATTCGGCCAGGTGCCCCGGCGACGCGCGCTGCGGAAACGCGCTGTGCAGCTGGCCGTGCAGACGTGCGGCAAGCACGTAATGCTGGTTGTCCGCGGTGTAGTCGCGCAGCAGCAGCGACGGATCGCTGGCGGTTTCGATCACGCGCTGCACCGGTACCACGTGCGCGTCCCCGCTCGATTGCAGCAGCGGCACCAGCCGCGTGGTGGCGTCGGGCGCCAGGTCGAAATAACCCGCCGAGGACAGATCGATCTGCTGCAGGCTGGCAGTGACTGCATCGCCGCGGTTCAACTCCGCTCCGCCCAGGCCGAGCATGGCCGGATGGTTGAAGCTGGTATCCCCCAGCTCGATCTTCAGCGCGCGCGAACGGTCCAGCACCACCTGGCGGTCGTCGTACACCACACCCCATGCCTTGAACAGCCGCGGCAGGTCGGAGTTGTGATCGTCGATGACGCCGGTGCTGGCATTGACGAACGGCGTGCTGTCCAGCTCGGCGTGCGGATCGACAAACACCACCAGGTGGCCGCCGCCAAGCACGTATTGATCAAGCGCGTAGAGCGCGTCGTCCGGCAGCTGCTTGGGATGCACCAGCAGCACCACCGGCAGGTCCTTGCCGATCTGCTTGAGCGTGGCCGGATCGAGTGGGGTGATCGAGAACAGCTGCTGCAGCTGGGCCAGCACCGTCCACGCCGGCTCGCCGATGACCGGATTGCCGGCCATCGGCAGCGAGCTGATCAGGCCGATGCGCGGCTTCTGCGTCTCGTTGAGCTCGTACAGCAGCTTGGCGATGTCGTACTCGAGGAAGGTTTCG
>DASUJJ010000086.1:0-16043 GCA_036279335.1 Dyella sp. | reverse complement strand
CTGGCCGGCTTCCACAGCCTCAACTACGGCATGTTCGACCTGGCCCACGGCTATGCGCGCCGCCAGATGAGCGCCTTCGTCGAGCTGCAGGAGAAGGAATTCGCGTCGGCCGAGCGCGGCTTCACCGCGGTGAAGCATCAGCGCGAAGTGGGCACCGGCTACTTCGACCAGGTCACCCAGGCGATCCAGCAGGGTCAGTCGTCGACCACGGCGCTCACCGGCTCCACCGAAGAGGCGCAGTTCAGCCGCCACGCCGCGGCGTAAACGAACGGGCGTGATGCCTCCGCATCACGCCCGCCATTGTAGGAGCGCACCCTGTGCGCGAATGCTTTCGCCGCAGGTTTGCCAAAGGCATTCGCGCACAGAGCCTGCCCCGGACTCGATCCGAGGGTGCGCTCCTACGCGGCGGGTGGCACAAGCGCGATCACCAACCAGCCGGGTCGCGGCTCGAGCTCACGCTTGGCCGAGGCCACGCGCAGCGCGCCTTTTTCCTCGATGCCGAACAGCAGGATGGACGGCGAGCCGTACTGCTCGATGAAATGCGGCCAGTCGAACGTCGCGGTGAGGCGGGTCGACTTGATCCGCCAGCCCTGCGCCAGCAGTTCGGCAAAGCGGCCGTGGGTCATGCCTTCATCGAACAGCGGCGGCGCCAGCAGGCTGCCGGCCAGGGCGGCACGGTCGGTCGTCTCGTCCGGACTGAGGTTGCGCAGGCGATAGATCTTTTCGCGGCCAAATTCCTCGCGGTAGTGCAGGCAGGCAATCGAATTGCGCTCGCGGTGCGTCGACATCGCCAGCAGCCGGCCGATGCCGGTGAGATCCAGATGGCGCTCGGCGTGATTGGACGCCGGATTGCCGAAAAAGGTGGGCAGCCCCTCCATGCGCGCCTGGCGGATGCCGTCCCAGTCGTCGTCCGCCAGCACCAGCCGGATGCCGCCGTCCTGCAGCGCCTTGGCCACCGCACGGGCCACCACGCCCGAGCCGAATACCAGCACGCCGTTGGGCTCGGGCTCGGCCACCTTGAGCCAGCGTGCGAGCGGGCGGGCGGTGGCGCTCTGCAGCACCACCGTGCCGATGATCAGGATGAACACCAGCGGCACCAGCGCATCGGCCCCGGTCAGCCCCAGCGCGCCCAGGCGCAGCGCGAACAGCGCCGAGACCGCCGCCGCCACGATGCCGCGCGGAGCCACCCAGGCGATCAGCGCCCGCTCGCGCCAGCTCAGGTGGCTGCCTGCCGTCGCCAGCGCCACGGTGAGCGGCCGGATCAGCAGCTGCGAAGCCGCCAGGATGCCGAGACCGGCCATCAGCATGCCCGGAGGCAGCGGCCACTTCAGCCGCGCCGCGAGCAGGATGAACAGGCTCGACACCAGCAGCGTGGTGAGGTGCTCCTTGAAGTCGAGGATGTCGTCGACGTGCACGTTGCGCATGTTGCCCAGCGTGATGCCCATGACGGTGACCGCCAGCAGGCCGGACTCGTGAGTGATCGCGTTGGAGATACTGAAGGCGAGCAGCACTGCCGCCAGCGTGCCGAAGTTCTGCAGGTATTCGGGAATCATCTGCCGGCGCAGCAGCTGCGCCAGCACCCACGCCGCCACCAGGCCGGCCACCACGCCGCAGAGGATGGTGCCGAAAAACACGCCAATGGTGTGTCCCTGCTGCCGCGAGACGATCGCCTCGTAGATCAGCACGGCAAACAGCGCGCCCAGCGGATCCACCACAATCCCTTCCCAGCGCAAGGTGTTGGCAATGCGCGTATTCGGGCGCAGCGTGCGCAGCATCGGCGCGATCACCGTGGGTCCGGTGACGCAGGTCAGCGCCCCGAACAGCAGCGCGATATCCCAGCTCAACCCGGCCAGCAGGTGCGCTGCGGTGGCCAGCAGGACCAGGGCGCCGATGGCGCCATAGCTCACCAGCCCGCGCACGGCCCGCCCGATCTCGCGCAGATCGCCGAAGCGCAGGCTCGAGCTGCCCTCGAACAGGATCAGGGCCACCGACAGCGAGACCATCGGAAACAGCAGCGGCCCGAGCAGACGGTCCGGCAGCACCACGCCGGTCATCGGACCAAGCACGATGCCCGCCAGCAGCAGAAACAGAATTGCCGGCAATTTCACCCGCCACGCCAGCCACTGCGCGCCGAAGCCGATGGCGAGCAGTCCGGTCAGCAACAGTCCGATTTCGAGATCCATGCACGCTTCCGCCGATAAATTCGCCGGACATCGGAGCATGCGGGCACGCCCCAGTCCAGTTTCGGGATGCCGGACGGGCGCGAGAGTCGAGGCGGGAAGTAAAAAGATCGCCCCAGCATCGGTGGGAGGGGGAAACCGATGCCGGGGCGCGGGGTCGGAACATTTGCGAACCGACCAGTCCAGATAATAGCGATCAGTTGATCCAGGTCAACCCTTGCCGCCACGCAATATGTCGCAGGGGCTCAGAAGCGGCGGTACTGCAGGGCTTCGGCCAGATGGGCGCGGTCCAGCAAGCCGGCGCCGCCGTCCAGGTCGGCGATGGTGCGCGCTACCCGCAGGGTGCGGTGGTAAGCGCGGGCGGAAAGGCCGAGCCGCTCCAGCGCGCCCTCGAACCAGCGACGCTCGGCCGGCCCCAGCGCGCAGTCGCGCTCGAGCGCCCGGGTGCTGATCTCGGCATTCGGCCGCCCGGCCCGCTGCAGGGCATGATCGCGGGCGCGGATCACGCGCTGGCGCACGGTGGCCGAATCCTCGTCCTGCTCGCCGCGCGGCGCGCCGAGCTCGCCCAGCGGCACGCGCGGCACCTCCACGCTGAGATCGATCCGGTCCAGCAGTGGCCCGGAGATGCGGGCGCGATAGCGCTGCATCTGGTCCGGCGTGCACTGGCAGCGCTGCCGCGGATCGCCGGCATAGCCACAGGGGCAGGGATTCATCGCCGCCACCAGCTGGAACTGCGCGGGAAAGCTGGATTGCCGTGCCGCCCGCGAGATCATGATCTGGCCCGACTCCAGCGGCTCACGCAGCACGTCGAGCACGTGCCGGCTGAATTCGGGCAGCTCGTCGAGAAACAGCACGCCATTGTGGGCCAGCGAAATCTCGCCCGGCCGCGGACACGAACCGCCGCCGACCAGCGCCACCGCCGAGGCGGTGTGGTGCGGAGCGCGGAACGGCCGGTGCCGCCACTGCGCCGGATCGACCGGCTGGCCGGTCACCGACAGCACGGCGCAGGTTTCCAGCGCCTCGGCCTCGGTCAGCGGCGGCAGGATGCCCGGCAGGCGCTCGGCCAGCATGGTCTTGCCGGTGCCCGGCGGCCCCACCATCAGCAGGTGGTGGCCACCCACGGCGGCGATTTCCAGCGCCCGGCGCGCCTGCAGCTGGCCGCGCACGTCGCTCATGTCCGGAAGCACGCGCGTGCCCGCGCCGTCGCCGCAGCGCGCGGGCGTCGCCAGCGCGGATGCGTTGTGCAGCCAGCCGCAGACCTCGGCCAGGCTGTCGGCCACCATCACGTCCACGTCCGACACCAGCGCTGCCTCGGCCGCGTTGGCGCGCGGCACGACCACCCGACGGCCGCGCGCGCGCGCGCGCAGCAGCGCCGGCAGCACGCCCGAGACGCCGCGGATGGCCCCGGAAAGCGCCAGCTCGCCCAGAAATTCGCAGTCGTCGAGCTTCTCCCGCGGCACCTGGCCGCCGGCGGCGAGAATCCCCAGTGCAATGGCCAGATCGAAGCGACCGCCGTCCTTGGGCAGTTCGGCGGGCGCAAGATTCACCGTCACCTTGCGGTCCGGATAGGTGAATGCGGTGTTCTGGATCGCCACGCGCACACGGTCGCGCGCCTCGCGCACCGCCGCCTCAGGTAGCCCGACGATGTTGGTGCCGGGCAGACCGCCGGACAGATGGACTTCCACCATCACCTGCGGCGCGGTCACGCCTTCCTGGGCGCGGCTGAGGGTGACGGCCAGACTCATGACCCGGGCGTGCGGCGGCCACGGAAGAACGTGCGCATGCGGCGGCTCCGGTCAAGCAACAAAAACAACCGCCCCCGACCATTCTCGGGGTGAGGTGACAGGTCGGGGACGGCTCCCGGGAGACGGTTTGGCTAGGATCCGCGAGCAGCGGCCATCGTCTCCAGATCGGCGATGCGCTTTTCCAGTTCGTCAACCTTGGCGCGGGTACGTGCCAACAGCTGACTCTGGACATCGAACTCTTCGCGGGTGACCAGATCAAGGCGGCGCAATCCGTGCGCCAGGACATCGTGAAAGTTGGTTCGCAAATCCTGATGCGCCTGAGCCAATCCTGGCGGTACCAACGAAACAAGTCGCAGGGCAAGTTGATCGATATCCTGTCTATCCATCATGGATAGCGCCTCGAGCTCGTCGAACTGAAGTCTAGGTAAACGCGTTTGGTGATCGCCATCGGTGGGCTCCGCCGGAGTGTGTAGGGATTGTCCTACACGGTGGCCCCCGGGGCGACAGTCGCGGCGCGACGGCGCAGAATGTCCCACCCGCGCCGGCACTCAGGCCAGCGCCCTGACGAGGAGCCTCCATGAAGCTGGTATCGGCGGTCATCAAGCCGTTCAAACTGGACGATGTGCGCGAGGCGCTGGCCGACGCCGGCGTGCAGGGCATCACGGTGACCGAGGTGAAGGGCTTCGGCCGGCAGAAGGGGCACACCGAGCTGTACCGCGGCGCCGAGTACGTGGTGGATTTCCTGCCCAAGATCAAGCTGGAAGTGGCGGTGGCCGACGATCAGCTCGAACGCGTGGTGGATGCGATCCAGAACGCCGCCCGCACCGGCAAGATCGGCGACGGCAAGATCTTCGTCAGCGCGCTGGATCAGGTGATCCGCATCCGCACCGGCGAGCTGGACAACGACGCGCTTTAATCGCCCGCGGAGAGCGCGCCGGGCGCAGGCGCCGCCTGCGCCCGCTCGAAGCGGCGGTGATGCACCAGCAGGCCGCTGCCATAGGCCACGTAATAACCCACCAGCAAGCCGAACAGCGCCAGCGTGAGCGGGCTGTAGCCAAAGGCGGGCGCGGCAGAGGAGACGGACACCGGCATGGACGGCATCACCACCAGCAGGCGCCAGGCCAGCCGGCCCAGCAGCAGCGCAGTGAGCAGCGCGCCGATCCATGGATGAGGGACATAGCCGTCGCTGCCGTCCGCCTGCCGCTCGAAGCGGGTCAGGCGCAGCCCCACCACACCAAGCAGGACGCCGGCCACGGCTCCGCCGAGCAGGCCTTCCAGCAGCGGCGGCCGCGCCAGGCTGAAGATCACCATCAGCGCGCCCAGAGCGGCAAACGCCACGACGCGCGCCAGCATGCGGCCGCGGCGGATCGGCTGCAGGCCGAACTGTCTGCGCACGCGGCGCCACACCACCAGCACCATCACGGGGACCATCACGGCAAGCGAAGTGAAGTGCGGTGTCATGGGCGGTGCTTTCCTTCCGTTGAGTGCCGTCAGCCTGGGGGCTGTCCACTCGCCGGCACAGTGCGCCCTGCCAGCCGTTGCGGTTGACGGCTGTCACCTGCCCCGTGCCCCGCTGGGGATTACTTCGCCTTGCCCTGGTTGGCCACCGCGGCCATCTTGGCCGCGATCGCCTCGGCATCGCCCAGATACTCGCGGCGCAGCGGCCGCAGTTCGGCGTCGAATTCGTAGACCAGCGGAATGCCGTTGGGAATGTTGAGTTCAACGATGTCCTGGTCGGAAATGCCGTCCAGGTACTTCACCAGCGCGCGCATGGAGTTGCCGTGCGCGACCACCAGCACCCGCTGGCCGCTGCGGATCGCCGGCGCCAGCACCTCATGCCAGTACGGCAGCACGCGCGCGACCGTGTCCTTGAGGCACTCGGTGTCCGGAATCAGCGCCGGATCGAGATCGGCGTAGCGGGGGTCGTGCACGGCCTCGTTGGCGCTGCGCTCCAGCGGCGGCGGCGGGGTGTCGTAGCTGCGGCGCCAGATCTTGACCTGCTCCTCACCGAACTTCGCCGCGGTTTCGGCCTTGTTGAGGCCGGTCAGCGCACCGTAGTGGCGCTCGTTGAGGCGCCAGTCGGTCAGCACCGGAATCCACATCTGGTCCAGCGCCTCCTGCACGCCCCACAGCGTGCGCACGCAGCGCTTGAGTACCGAGGTGTGGGCCACGTCGAACTGGTAGCCGGCCCGCTTGAGCGCGGTGCCCGCTTCTTTGGCCTCGGCGATGCCCTGCGGGGTGAGGTCGATGTCGGCCCAACCGCTGAAGCGGTTGTCGAGGTTCCACTGGGACTGGCCGTGGCGGATCAGGACGAGCTTGTGCATGAGGGGATCGATGCGCGGGAGGAAAGCGAAAATGGTGGACGGCGGCGGGGCACCCGTCAAATCGGGCCCTGCCAAAGGTCATGTAAACGGGCGCCGCGCGCGGTGCATCCATGTCTACGTTGTGCCCCACGCGGCGGCCACCCACGCGCCTGCCGCCCTTCCACGCCAAGGAGATTTCCATGCGCCGCACCCTGCTTGCCTTCGCCCTCGCTCTCGCCGTCGTGCCGCTCGCCGCGGCCGCCCAGGACAATATCGACAAGGTCAACGGATCCATCCATGTCGAGGCCGGTCAGCCGGTGGGTGACGCCAGCACCGTCAACGGCGCGGTGCATGTGGACGACGGCGCCAGCGTGCGCAAGGCCAGCACGGTCAACGGCGCCGTGGAGCTGGGCGACAAGGCGCAGGCAGGCGAGATCGGCATGGTGAACGGCGCGGTGTCGCTGGGCAAAAGCGCCCGCGTGACCGGCAAGGTCGAGACCGTCAACGGCAGCATCCGCCTGGACAAGGGCGCCGAAGTCGGCGGACGCGCCTCCAATGTCAACGGCGCGATCACCCTCGACGCCGCGCACGTGGCCGGCGGGCTTGGCACGGTGGGCGGCGACATCACCGTCGGGGCCGACTCACGCGTGGAAGGCGGCATCCTGGTGGACCAGTCCGGCGGCTGGTTCCACTGGGGCTCATCGCGCCCGCCGCACGTGGTGATCGGCCCGCACGCGGTAGTGCAGGGCACGCTGGAGTTTCGTCGCGAAGTGGTGCTGGAGGTCAGCGACAGCGCGCAGATTGGCCCGGTGAAAGGCGCCACGCCGGTGACCTTCCACGGCGACACCCCCTAACCACGTGTAGGAGCGCACCCTGTGCGCGAATGCCGTTGCTCCTGATCGACATCAAAGCCAACGGCTTTCGCGCACAGGGTGCGCTCCTACAACCAATCGCGCGGCTTGAGGAAATCGGCCAGCCGCGCCTCGGCGCTGCCCGGCTCCGGCGTGTAGGCGTACTCGAAGCGCACCCGCGGCGGCAGGCTCATCAGGATCGACTCGGTGCGCCCGCCCGACTGCAGGCCGAACAGCGTGCCGCGATCCCACACCAGGTTGAACTCCACGTAGCGGCCGCGGCGATAGAGCTGGAACTCACGCTCGCGCTCGCCGTACGGCGTGTCCTTGCGGCGTTCGACGATCGGCAGGTAGGCATCGAGGAATCCCTGCCCCACCGCCTGGGTCAGCGCGAAGCAGCGTTCGAAGCCGCCCTCGTTGAGGTCGTCATAGAACAGACCACCCACGCCGCGCGTCTCGCCGCGGTGCTTGAGATAGAAGTATTCGTCGCACCAGCGCTTGTAGCGGGCGTAGACGTCGTCGCCGTACGGCGCGCAGGCGTCGCGCGCCACGGTGTGCCAGTGCACCACGTCCTCGTCCACCGGATAGAACGGGGTGAGGTCGAAGCCGCCGCCGAACCACCACACCGGCTCCACGCCCTCCTTGCTCGCCTCGAAGTAGCGCACGTTGGCGTGCGTGGTCGGCACATGGGGATTCTTCGGATGCAGCACCAGCGACACCCCGGTGGCGATGAAGCTGCCGCCGACCAGCTCCGGCCGGTGCGCGGTGGCGCTGGGCGGCAACTGGTGGCCGGACACGCGCGAGAAGTTCACCCCGGCCTGCTCGAACACGGTGCCGTCGCGCAGCACCCGAGTGCGTCCGCCACCACCCGCGTCGCGCGTCCACGCGTCCTCGACGAAACGCGCGCTGCCGTCGGCAGCTTCCACGGCGGCGCAGATGCGGTCCTGCAAGTCGCGCAGGAAGGCCTCGGCGCGATCGGCCTGCTCGCTCATCGCTGCATCATCCATCGGGGGAAAGTCCGAAAGCTTAGCAAGCCGGGCGCGTTCAGCCGATGCGGGCAGCCATGCGCGTGTGGCCGATCAGCTTTGCCCAGCGCACGCCGAGGTCGATCCACATCACGTAAGCGGACTCCAGCAGCAGCAGGCGCAGCGCGCGCGGCGTCAGCTGCAGGCGAGCTTCGGCGGCGATCGGCACGCTGGCGAAGCCCAGCCGCCGCGCCAGCAGCTGGCAGCGCGCCAGGTGGTAGCGGCTGGTGACCAGCGCCACCGGCGGCAGCACGACCGAAGCATCGTCCCCGCGCAGCAGGCCGCGCGCCTGGCGCAGGTTTTCCAGCGAGTCGGTGGATTCATGGTCGAGCTGCACCGCCACTTCACCGGGGAGGCCCTCGCGCAGCAGCCAGCGATGGCCGGCGGCCGCTTCGCTGATCGAGCTGCCGCTGGCTCCACCCAGCAGCAGCAGCCGTTCGGCCAGCGCCTCGCGGGCCAGCGCGAGCGCCCGGCGCAGGCGCTGGCGATAGTCGGCCTCCGGCTCGTCGTGCTCCAGCCGTCGGCCGAACACCAGCACCACCATCGGTGCGGGCGGTCGCAGCGGGCTGCGCCAGGCCAGGCGCACCACGTGCGCGAGATAACCGACAAACACCAGCCCCCCGCTTAGCCCCAGCGCCAGCACGCTCACCAGCGCCGCATGCCACACGTCGAGGTCAGCCAGATAGCGCTGCAGGCGGGTGGGCGACGATGCAGGGGGCACGTACGGCAGTCCGTGGGAGACGAGCGTCCGAGTTTGGTCAGCCCCGCGCGGGCGGGCAATGCGTGCGCGCAGATGCCGCAGGTCCGCCTGACGCCCGGCCCAATCGGCGAAACGCCCCAGCTAGGCAAGCCCGGGTGGCACGGCTAGGCTTTCCCGATGCCTGATCCGATTGCCCCACTCGCGGTTTCCGCGTACACCGCCACCTCCGCGCTCGGCCACGGGCTTGAGGCACATCTGCATGCACTGCAGGCCGAACGCAGCGGCCTGCGCCCCAACGCGTTTTCCAGCGCCGCGCTGCCGTGCTGGATCGGCCAGGTGGAAGGCGTGGAACAGTCACCGCTGCCCGCGGCGCTGGCCACGTGGGAGTGCCGCAACAACCGGCTGGCGTGGCTGGGCCTGAACCAGGACGGCTTCCTCGAGCGCGTCGCCGCCGCCCGCGCACGCTACGGCGCCGGGCGCATCGCGCTGATGCTGGGCACCTCCACCGCCAGCATCGGCGCCACCGAAGAGGGCTACCGCCGGCTGGATCCGGACGGCGGCCTGCCCGACGACCTGCTGCGCCCGGCCATCCACGCGCCGCACTCACTGTGCGCCTTCGTGGCCGAGGCGCTGGGCATCGAGGGGCCGTGCCTCACGGTGTCCACCGCCTGCTCGTCCAGCGCCAAGGTGTTCGCCAACGCCGAGCGGCTGATCCGCCTCGGCCTGGTCGATGCGGCCGTGGTCGGCGGCGTGGATACCTTGTGCGACAGCGTGCTGTTCGGCTTCAACGCGCTGCAGCTGGTATCGCCCGAGCCGTGCCAGCCGTTCGACGCCCACCGCCAGGGCATCTCGATCGGCGAAGCGGCCGGCTTCGCCCTGCTCGAACGCGTGGACGCCGCACCCGCTGCGCCGCGCCTGCTCGGCTACGGCGAGTCCACCGACGCGCATCACATGTCCACGCCGCATCCGGAGGGCCTGGGCGCCGAGCTGGCCCTGCACGACGCGCTGGCGCGTGCCGGCATCAGCGCCGCCCAGGTCGACTACATCAACCTGCACGGCACGGCGAGCATGAAGAACGACGAGGTGGAGGCTGCGCTGGTCAGCCGCGCCTTCGGTGCCCATACGCGCGCCAGCTCCACCAAGGGTTTCACCGGCCACACGCTGGGCGCGGCCGGCATCGTGGAAGCGGCCATCACCCTGCTTGCCCTGCGCGAAGGCCTGGTGCCGGGCAACCTCGGCGGCAGCACGCCCGATCCGGGCTGCGGCCCGCAGTTCGCGTGGCACAACGAGCGCCACCCGCTGCAGATCGCACTGAGCAACTCCTTCGGCTTCGGCGGCAACAACGCATGCCTCGCATTTGCGCGGGCGGAGACGGCTGCATGAGCACGCTGCGCATCGCCATCGAAGGCATCGGCCTGTGGACGCCGCAGCTGGGCAACGTGGACGCCCTGCGCGCCATGCTGGCCGGGGCCGACGTAACACCGCCGCCTGCGCGCCCCGCAGCCGCCACGCTGCCGGCCAACGAGCGCCGCCGCGCGCCGGAGAGCGTGCTGCTGGCCACCGAGGTGGCCGACCAGGCGGTGGCGATGAGCGGGCGCGCGGCCACCGAGCTGGCCTGCGTGTTCACCTCCAGCCACGGCGACCAGGCGATCACCGACTACATGTGCGCCACGTTGGCGGCGACGCCCACCGAGCTGTCGCCGACCAAATTCCACAACTCGGTGCACAACGCACCGGTGGGCTACTGGACCATCGCCACCGGCTGCCACGCCGCGTCCACGGCGGTGTGCGCACACAAGCTGAGCTTTGGCGCCGGTCTGCTCGAAGCGGCCAGTCTGGCGCTGGCCGATACCCGCCCGGTGCTGCTGGTATGCAGCGACATCGCCGGCAGCGGCCCGCTGCGCGAAGTCACCGGATGCAGCCAGGCGTTTGGCGCCGCGCTGGTGCTGGCGCCGGTGTCGGCTGCCCCCGCCATGGCCACGCTGGCGCTGCGGCTGTCGCCCGCGCGCGGCGAGCGCGCCGCCGCGCTGCCCGAGCCGCTGGCGACCTGGCGCGCCAGCAACCCGGCCGCCGGGGCGCTCGATCTGCTGCTGCCGCTGCTGCGCGGCGAGGCACACGCCCGCTGCGCGGCATCGGATTCGATGGAGCTGGATCTGGACATGGAGTATCCCGATTGAACGATTTACCTCGATGGTGCGTGCTGATCCCCTGCCTCAACGAGGAGTCGGCGATCGAATCGGTGGTGCGTTCGGTGCTCGCGCTGGCCGCGCCGGTGATCGTGATCGACGACGGTTCCGATGACCGCACGCCGGAGCTGGTCGCGCAGCTGCCCGTCACGCTGATCCGCCACGCCACGCGGCACGGCAAGGGCGAAGCGCTGCGCAGCGGCTTCCGCGAGGCGCTGCGCCAAGGCTACGAGGCGGTACTCACCATGGACGGCGACGGCCAGCACGTGGCCAGCGACATCCCGCGCCTGCTCGCGGCCGCGCAGCGCTACCCGCGGCATATCGTGATCGGCGCGCGCCTGCTTGATCGCGGACAGCAGCCCAAGAACCGTCGCCGCGCCAACGGCGTCGCCGACTGGGGCATCTCCTGGGCCTGCGCGCAGCCGGTGGCGGACACCCAGAGCGGCCAGCGCTGGTACCCGCGCGACGCGCTGGCGCTGGTCGACCTGCCGGCGGAGAACTTCGTGTTCGAAGCGGCGATCCTGATCGCGGCGGCGCGCGAGAAAGGCCTGGGCGTGGTCTCCGTGCCGATCGCCTCGCGCTACCAGGGCACCTTCCGGCTCAGCCATTTCAAGCCGGTGCGCGACGTCACCCGCATCTCCACCTACACCATCGGCCGCGTGGTGCACTACGGCGCCATCGTCTCCAGCTACCGGCGGTCGCGCGCCAGTGCGCCGATCGTGCTGCACGATCTCTAGCCACACTCTGCTTCACCGCGACAGGCCGGCCGAGGCCGGTCATGCGGCACGCCGCGGCGCGTGCGGACGACGCACCGCCTTCACGCCACGCAGGCTGCAGGCATCCGGCCATGCGTGCACAATCGGGATTGGCTTCAAGGCGTGGAATGCACATGGTCGAGACGACGCACGATGCGGTGATCCTGGGCGGCGGCCTCGCCGGACTGTGCCTGGCACTGCAGCTGCGCGGCGCGTTTCCGGACATGGACATCGTGGTGCTGGAGCGCCGCGCGCACCCGCTGCCGGAGGCGGCGCACAAGGTCGGCGAATCCACCGTCGAGATCGGCGCGCATTACCTCGCGCAGACGTTGGGCCTGCGCGAGCATCTGGAAGGCGCGCACATCCGCAAGTTCGGTTTCCGCTTTTTCTTCAGCGACGGCCGCAGCGATCTTGAGGAAGTCACCGAGCTGGGCGTGCGCGAGGTGCTGCCCACGCCGAGCTACCAGATCGATCGGGGCATCTTCGAGAACTTCCTCGGCGAGGAAGCGCGCCGCCGCGGCATCGATTTTCGCGACGAGGTGCGCGTGACCGGCTTCACGCTGGGCACGCAAGGCGCCGCGCACCGCGTGCGCTGCACCGATGCCGCCGGCACCGAGCACGCGCTCGCCGCGCGCTGGCTGCTGGACGCCTCCGGTCGCGCCGGCATGATCCGGCGCAAGCTCGAACTCACCCGCGACAACGGCCACCACGCCAACGCGGTGTGGTTCCGGCTGGACGACCGCATCGCCATCGACGGCTGGTGCGACGACGCCGAGTGGCAGGGCCGCTGCAACCCCGCCGAGCGCTGGCGCTCCACCAATCACCTGTGCGGCCCCGGCTACTGGACCTGGCTGATCCCGCTGGCCTCCGGCGCGCACTCGGTGGGCATCGTCACCGATGCGGCCATGCACCCGATCGAGACGATGAACACCTTCGAGCGCGCGCAGGCCTGGCTGGCCACCCACCAGCCCGCGCTGGCGCGCGAGGTAGCCAAGCGTCAGGACAAGCTGCTCGACTTCGCGTTCTTCCGCGATTACTCCTACGGCAGCGCGCGCATGTTCAGCGCCGACCGCTGGGCGCTCACCGGCGAGGCCGGCGCGTTCCTCGATCCGTTCTATTCCCCCGGCACCGACTTCATCGCGATCGCCAACACCTACATCACCGAGCTGATCCGCCACGACCGCGCGGGCAAGCCGGTGGCGCCCTACGCGCGGCTGTACGAGCGGCTGTTCTTCTCGTTCTACGAAAGCACGCTGGCGCTGTATCGGGATCAGTACCCGCTGCTGGGCAACGCCGAGGTGATGCCGATCAAGGTGATCTGGGACTACGCCTACTACTGGGGCGTGCTGTGCCAGCTGGTGTTCCAGCAGCGCCTCACCGACGCGGCGCTGTTCGCCGAACTGGCGGATGAACTGGAAACCGCGCGTGCGCTCAACGAGCGCATGCAGGCGTTCTTCGGCCGCTGGCACGCTGCATCCCCCGGCCACAACCCGCGCGCCATGCTCGACCAGGGCGAGCTGCCGTGGTTCGCCGCGATGAACGCCACGCTGCACGACACGCTCGACGACGCCGGCGTGCGGGCGCGGCTGCGCGAGAACGTGAGCTTGCTGCAGGGACTAGCCGCCACCATCGTGGATCGCGCCAGCGGCGACGCCGGCGAAGCGATGCGCGACACGATGGATGATCTCGCCGGCCACGCCGAGCCGCCGGAACTGTTTCGCGCCGCCTGAGCGCGCTGCGCCAAGTCACCCAGGCGCGGCGGCAGGTCAGCCCATGCCGCCATTGACGCCGATCACCTGGCCGTTGATGTAGCCGGCCGCGTCCGAGCACAGGAACGCCACCAGCGCGGCGACTTCCTCCGGCTTGCCGGCGCGCTGCGCGGGCACCATCTCGCGGATGCGCTCGGGCGGGAAATCTTCGCCCACCATCTTGCCTTCGATGATCCCCGGTGCCACCACGTTGGCGGTGATGCCGCGCGAGGCCATCTCGCGCGCCAGCGACTTGCTGGCGCCGTGCAGGGCGGCCTTGGCCGCCGCGTAGTTGGTCTGCCCGCGGTTGCCCACCACCGCCGCCACCGAGCTGATCGACACCACGCGGCCGAAGCGCGCGCGCGCCATCGGCAGCAGCAGCGGCTGGGTGACGTGGAAGAAGCCGTGCAGCGACACGTCGATCACGCGGTGCCAGGCGTCATCGGTCATACCGGCCATCGGCATGTCCTCGTGCACGCCGGCGTTGTTGACCACGGCGTGGATGGGCCCCTCGGCGAGCAGCGCATCGAGCACGGCGCGCGTGGCCGCGGCATCGGCCACGTCGAACGCCACCGCCTGCGCACTGCCGCCCGCGTCGCCGATCGCCGCGGCCACTGCCTCGGCGCGATCGAGCCCGCGATTGGCGTGCACGATCACGCGATAGCCGGACGCGGCCAGCGCGCGGCAGATCGCGCCGCCGAGATCGCCGCTGCCGCCGGTGACCAGGGCGCGACGGGAAGGTTGGGCGTCAGTCATGAACGGGCTCCGAAGGGTGGATCACGGCGGCACGGCCGCTGGCCAGCAGGCGCCCGGCCTGCTCGACGCGAAACGCGTACTGCGCACCCGCATCGTCGGCGAACAGGCATTCGGCATGGACGTCCAGACGTCCGGCGCGTGCGTCCACGTATTCGACCGCCAGCTGCACATCGCGCAGGCTCACCAGCCGCCCCGGCTTCACTTCCGTTGCGCCCTGCGCCCGGTCGCGCAATGCGCCGTGCACCGCCATCGCCTGCGCGCCGTATTCGGCCAGGTGCACGGCGTGCAGGCTGCCGTCGGCGCCGCGCAGCGGGTGGTCGGCGCGCGCGTGGCTTTCGCTCACTGCATGGATGGTGGTGGCATCCCAGGCGAGCACGCCGTCGAGCAGGCACATGCTGCCGGCGTGGGGAATCAGCGGGGCGAATTCAGTCTTGGCGAGCATGCGGTGCCATCAGGATCGAGAGGCAGAAATGGAAGGCCACGCCGAGGCTCACGGTGAGCCCGATCGCTCGCAGCACCGGAATGCTGGCCCAGCCGAGCATGCCGAACACCAGCAGCGCCGAGGCCACGCACACCAGCGTGGCGTGCAGGGTGCGGCGCTGCTCGGCGGGATCGCCGGTATCGCGCTCGAAAAACAGCGCGTAATGCAGGCCCAGCCCGCCGGCGAGGATCAGCGCGATGAGGTGGAACAGCGAGATCTCGATGCCGGCCATGCGCTCCACCGCCAGTACCAGGAACGTGGCCAGCGTCATCGGCGCCAGCACGTGCCAGGCGCGCCGCACGCTGCGCAGCGACAGCGTGATGGTGAGCACCAGCAACAGCGTGGCCACGCCCAGCGCCTGCAGGATACGCACGCGATACGCGGCCACCAGCGATTCGGCCGCGCCCTTCATGTCCAGCAGGCGCACGCCGCCGCCCTGCGCGGCCGCCATCGCCTCGATCGCGGCCACGTCGTGCACGCCGCTCACCGTGCCCAGCCCAAGCCAGTGGTCGCCGCGATGCATCAGCATGGCGGCCAGCCGCTGGCCCAGCGGGCCCTGGGCATAGCGCTCGGGCGTGAGCAGCGGCGCCGTGCGGGCGGTCTCCACGTCGTCGACGAATGGCGCAAACAGGTCCGATCGGAACGGCAGGCCGTCGGCCGCACTGGCCAGCGCGGCCTGCAACGTGGCGCGATCGGGCAGCCGCGCCTGGCGCGCGCGCTGGGTGGCTTCGCTGGGCAGGTACTTCGACGGCAACTCGATCGCATCGACCGCATGGCGCGCCACCAGCGCGTCGATCGCGGGCTCCAGCCGCTCCGAAGCGGCCAGCACGCCCTGCTCGGTGGGTGCCTGGATCAGCAGCAGGTAGCGTACGTCGGGCGCGCCCAGCGCCTCGCGCAGGCGCGCGTCGCGCGCCAGCAGGTCGGTGGGCAGCGGGGTGAGCGCGGCGAGGTTGTTCTGCCAGAACGGTCCGGGCGCGAAGGCCAGCATCAGCACGGTGGCGGCAGCCACCGCCAGCGGCACCCAGCGCGGGCGCGGCAGGCGGTCAACCCAATGGCGCGCCTTGATCAGCCACGGCATGCCGGCCACGTCGCGCACCTGCGCCGGCAGCAGGTGCGGCAGCAGGTAGCGCGTGCTGAAGCCGGCCACCAGCAGGCCGGTGATGGTGAACACGGCGAGCTGCTTCAGGCCGTTCACGCCCGAGGCGTAGAAGGCGAGGTAGGCGATGCACGCCGAGGCGATCGCGGTGAGCAGCAGCGGCCACAGCTGGCGCACGCTGGCCAGCGCGTCCTCGCCGGCGCGGCGATGGCTGAGC
>DASUJJ010000085.1:0-10131 GCA_036279335.1 Dyella sp. | reverse complement strand
CAACGATGCGGCCAACGCGTGACCGCAGTTATTGCATTTGACACAGGTGTTGCCATGAACAAGATCATCGAACAGTTCGAATCCGAGCAGATCACCCGCCAGCTGCCGGACTTCGGCCCCGGCGACACCGTGGTGGTCAACGTCAAGGTGAAGGAAGGCAACCGCGAGCGCGTGCAGGCGTTCGAGGGCGTCGTCATCGCCAAGCGCAATCGCGGCCTGCATTCGGCCTTCACCGTGCGCAAGATTTCGCACGGCACCGGCGTGGAGCGCGTGTTCCAGGCGCACAGCCCGACCATCGAGTCGGTTTCGGTGAAGCGCAAGGGCAAGGTGCGTGGCGCCAAGCTCTACTATCTGCGCAACCTCGAGGGCAAGGCCGCACGCATCAAGGAAGACATTGCCGCCGCCGCTGCCGCCAAGGCTGCCTCGAAGGCTGCGGCTGCTGCTGCCGCCCAGTAATCCCGCCGACGCAGGGCAGGAAAAAAAGCCGCGGAGGGCGACCTCCGCGGCTTTTTGCTGTGCATCACGATGGCAGATCGGCCCGCGGGCCGACCGTCGACTCCGCGACTCAGTTGACCAGTCGCTGCGGCTCCTGCAGGAAGTTGCCCTGCACGAAGTCCACGCCGCAGGCGAACAGCAGCGACGTGCTGCTGGCGTCTTCCACCCATTCGGCGACGGTGATGCGGTTCATCTCGCGGGCCTGGTGACAGATCTCGGTGACCTTCTTCTGGTTTTCCGGATGCTGCGGCAACTGGGCCATGAAAGAACGGTCGATCTTGAGATAGTCGGCGTCCACGTGGGTCAGCAGCTGGAAAGAGTTGAGGCCCGAGCCGAATTGCTCCAGCGCGAAGCGACCACCGAGCTTCTTCCAGCCGGTGACGAACTCCTGCGCCGGGCGCAGCAGGGTGACCACCTTGCTCTCGGTCATCTCCAGCACGATCTGCCCGTTCTTGAGCCCGGCCTTGCGGATCTGTTCGCCCAGCCACGGCAGCAGCGTGGCGTCCTGGATCGAATCGGCGGTGAGCTTGACGAAGAACGTGGTGTGGATGCCCTGGCCATCCCGCGCGCGCAGGATCTCGATCGCCCTGTTCAGTACCCAGCGGTCGATTGCCACGCTCAGGCCGTGCTGCTCGGCGATCGGCATGAAGAAGCCCGGCAGCACCTCGCCCTGCGGGCCGTTCATGCGCAGCAGGATTTCCGAATACTCGCCCTCGGCGTCCTGCAGGCTGATGGTGTGCTGGTGATAGAGCACGAAACCGTCATTGGCCAGTGCATGCTCCAGCAGCTGCAGCCAGTAGCGTTCGCGCTCGGCGTCGGCCTTCTCGCGCGCCGCCGGATCGTGCAGCTCGACTCGCCCGCCGCCCTGGCTGACGGCGTTGCGCAGGGCCTGGTTGGCCTGGTTGAGCAACAGCTCCGCGTTGGCGTTCTTCTCGCCCAGCAGGCTGCCGCCGACGCTGATCGACACGGTGACCGACTGATTGCCGAGGTCGAAGATCTCGCCGGCGATGCGCTGCTGCAGACCGGCGATCCACTCCTTCGCCGCTTCGTCGTTGCGTCCGCGCAGCACCACGCCGATGGTGTGCTCGGCCAGCAGGCCGGCCACGTCGTCCTCGCCCAGCACGCTGCCGAGGCGGTTGGCAAAGGCGGCCAGCAGCTCATCGGCCTTGCCCATGCCCACGCCGTCGATCAGCCCGGCCCAGTTGTCCGGCTCCACCAGCAGCAGGCTCTGGCCCTTGGTGCCCTTGGCCGCGGCGGTGACCGCATCGTCGATGAACTCCAGCGTGCGCGCGCGGTTGTACAGGCCGGTGACCGGATCACGCTGCAGCTGTTCGACCAGCTGAGGGTCGACCTGCTGGCGGCGGAACACGACCTGCAGGCACGGCTCGCCCTCGAACGTGGCGTGCGCGAACTCCACCGTGGCCTGGAAGCTGGAGCCATCGGCCCGACGCGCCTGCAGCTCGATGTGCTGCGCCGCCTTTTCGTGGCGCGCGTGGCTGCGCAGCAGGTCCTTGAACTGTTCGGCGTCGCTGCTGCTGATGAGGTCGAGCACCGGCAGGCACAGCAGATCGTCGAAATCCTCGTAGCCGAAGGTTTCCAGATAGGCCCTGTTGGCGCGCACGTGCATGCCGTCGTGGACAAAGGCGATGGGGTCGGTGGAGGAATCGAGCAGGGCGTCGGCACGGCGTTCTGATTCGCGCAGTGCCGCTTCCAGCAGGCGCACCTGGCGGCGGGTCTGCAGCGCCTCATGTTCGCGCTGCAACACGGCGAGCAGTTGCTTGGGCTGACTGCGGATGGCGATGCCGCGCACGCCGGCGTTGAACATGTCGACAACCACCTGGTTGTCCATCTGGGCCACCAGGGCCACCAGCGCGAGATCGCGGCCGTGGGCTTCCAGCTGCTGTGCCACCTCGCGCAGCGGCATCTTCGCCGGCACCGGGTCGTACAGCACGATGTCCGGCACCAGCTCGTCCAGGCCGGACTGGATTTCTTCCGGACTGGTCGCCCGCGCGGGGCGCACGGCGATGCCGCCGTTGCGCAGCAGGCTGATGATCTGTTCGGCGTCCTCGACCGGCGTTTCGACGAACAGGATCTTGATGACGAAATCTTTTTTCATGGACACATTCAGGGGGCTTTTGAGCGCTGGTCGTCGCGTCGACGGTCAGGTCCGAAGCGTTTACGGGACCACGGTTGTAACGGATTCGCGCACCGCCCGCCAGCGCGGCCCTGCCGGTCGGCGAAGCCGGTCGCGTTCACAGCGGGCGCTTGGAGCGGTCGCCAGCCACTTCGCGTACCAGCCGCGGCACGAGGTAGCCGGGCAGACGCGCCCGCACGGCCTCCACCAGCGCCAGCGCGCGGCCGTCGTCCACCTCGAAATGGGCGGCGCCCTGCACGCGATCGAGCTGGTGCAGGTAGTAGGGCAGCACGCCTGCGGCAAACAGCCGCTCGGACAGATTTGCCAGGGTGTCCGCGTCGTCGTTGATGCCTTTCAGCAGGACGGCCTGGTTCAGCAGCGTGGCTCCGGCGTCGCGCAGGCGCGCGCAGGCGGCATCGACGGTCGCGTCCAGCTCGTTGGCGTGGTTGGCATGCAGCACCACCACTTTCTGCAGCGGCAGCGCGGCCAGCCAGCCGAGGAAGGCCTCGTCGATCCGCTCGGGCAGCACCACCGGCAGGCGCGTGTGGATACGCAGCCGGGTCACCTGCGTGATGTCGGCCAGCCCGGCCGTGAGCTCCTCCAGCTTGCCGGTGGCCAGTGACAGGGGGTCGCCGCCGGACAGGATCAGCTCGGTGATGCCGGGGTTGTCGCGCAGGTGCGCCAGCGCCCGTCGCCACTGGCCCGCCGCGGCCATTTCCTCGCCGTAGGGGAAGTGCCTGCGGAAGCAGTAGCGACAGTTCACCGCACAGCTGCCGCTGGCGATCAGCAGGGCGCGGCCCTCGTACTTGTGCAGCAGGCCCTGCGTCTCGCGCGCAGCCAGGTCGCCCACCGCATCCGCCGTATAGCCGTCCACCTGCTCCAGCTCGGCCAGCTGGGGCAGCACCTGCAGCAGCAGCGGGTCGCGCGCATCGCCGTGGCGCATGCGCGCGATGAAGCCCCGCGGCACGCGCAGCGCAAAGCCGGCGTCATCCGGCGGCCACTGCGCCGCCAGATGCTGCAGCCCCAGCAGCGCCAGCAGCTCGGCGGGATCAGTGACTGCCTCGCGCCAGAGCTGGCGCCAGTCCGGAGCGGGCGACGATAGGCGGGCGCCGGGGCTTGCGGTTATCATGGTGGATCCTGAAACGGGCCCAGAAGCCCGGCGAAGCCCTCATTTTAGCCGTCCTGCGGGGCGGAATTACCTCTGGAGCAGATAGCGCATGGCGACCCTTGGCCTCAATGACGTCAAAACGGGCAAGAAGATCCTTCACAACGGTGATCCGTGGGTCATCACCGAGGCGGACTTCATCAAGCCGGGCAAGGGCCAGGCATTCACCCGCATCCGCATCCGCAACCTGAAGGACGGCCGCACCACCGAGCAGACGCTGAAGTCCAGCGATTCGTTCGAGGAGGCCGACGCGGTCGACACCGACATGCAGCTGTCGTTTATCGACGGCATCGGCAACGACCGCGTGTGGAACTTCATGAACATGGAGACCTTCGAGACCTTCCCCGCCACGCTGGCGGCGATGGGCGATGCGTGGAAGTGGCTCAAGGGCGAGGAAGAGTGCGTGGTCACGCTGTTCAACGGCGGCATCATCGCCGTGCAGCCGCCGAAGTTCGTCGAGCTGAAGATCGTCGAGACTGATCCCGGCGTGCGCGGCGATACCTCCGGCGGCGGCGGCAAGCCGGCCACGCTGGAAACCGGCGCCGTGGTGCGCGTGCCGCTGTTCGTCAATCAGGACGAGACCATCAAGGTCGATACCCGCACCGGTGAGTACGACAGCCGCGTCGGCAAGTGATGAAGCAGCGCGCGGGCGATGCCCGTGCGCTGGCCGGTGGTTCGTCGGTTGAATCGACGGTGTCACCGACCCGGCATGAGGCCGGGCCACCATGGGGCGGCCACCGCGAGGTGATCCGCCCCATGTCGTATCCAACTTCCCTGCAAGCGAGTGCACGATGACTCAGACCCCTCCCCAGCCCGTCGATCTGCTTATCGAAGCCCGCTGGGTCGTTCCGGTCGAGCCGCATGCGGTGGTGCTGGAGCATCACGCCGTGGTGGTCGATGCCGACCGCATCGTGGCCTTGCTGCCGATCGCCGAGGCGCGCGCCGCCTATGCGCCGCGCGAGCGGGTGGAGCTGGGCGAGCATGCGCTGATCCCCGGCCTGATCAACAGCCATACGCACAACCCGATGACCCTGCTGCGCGGGCTGGCCGACGACCTGCCGCTGATGACCTGGCTGCAGGACCACATCTGGCCGGCCGAGGCCAAGGTGATCGGGCCGGAGTTCGTGCGCGACGGCGTGGAGCTGGCGGTGGCCGAGATGCTGCGCGGCGGCACCACCTGCGCCAACGAGAACTACTTCTTTCCCGACGCCATCGGCGCCACCTACCGCAAGCTCGGCTTCCGCGCGGTGGTCGGCCTGCCGGTGATCGAGTTCCCTACCGCCTGGGCGAAGACCCAGGACGAATACTTCGAGCGCGCCGGCGAGGTGCACGACAGCTTCCTCGGCGACGCGCTGGTCAGCACCGCGTTCGCGCCGCACGCGCCGTACACCGTGTCCGATGCCAGCTTCGAGCGTATCCGCATGCTGGCCGACCAGCTCGACATCCCGGTCCACCTGCATCTGCACGAGACCGCGCACGAGGTCGACGAGGAAAAGAAGAAGAGCGGCCTGCGTCCGTTCCAGCGCCTGCAGAAGCTGGGCCTGGTCAACGACCGCCTGATCGCCGTGCACATGACGCAGGTCACCGATGCCGAGATCGCCATCTGTGCCGAGGCCGGCGTGTCGGTGGTGCATTGCCCGGAGTCGAACCTCAAGCTGGCCTCCGGCTTCTGCCCGGCGGAGAAGTTCCGGCGCGCCGGCGTCAACCTCGCCGTGGCCACCGACGGCTGCGCGTCGAACAACGACCTGGACATGTTCGGCGAGATGCGCACGGCGGCGATTCTCGCCAAGGCCGTGGCGCAGGACGCAGCCGCCTTCGATGCGGCTTCCGCCCTGCGCGCCGGCACGCTCAACGCGGCGCGCGCGATGGGACTGGACGACAAGGTCGGTTCGATCGAAGTGGGCAAGCAGGCCGACCTGGCTGCCGTGCGGTTGAGCGACCTGGAGACCCAGCCGCTGTTCCACGTCGCCTCGCAGCTGGTCTACGCCACCGGCCGCCACCAGGTCACCGACGTATGGATCGCCGGACGGCGCAAGCTGGCCGGCCGTCAGCTGCTGGACATGGACGTGGACGCCATCCTCGCCCGCACGCGCCAGTGGCGCGAGCGCATCTCGGCGGCGTGACGCCGCGTATACCGACAGGATTTCGATGAACCTCTATCTCGTCCTGCTGCTGCGCCGCCCGGTGGTCGATCCGGCCGCGGTCGCCGCGCACATGGATTTTCTGGAAGCTCTGCGCGCCGAGGGGCGCGTCGAGCGGTCGGGGCCGTTCGCCGACAAGAGCGGCGGGGCGTATCTGCTGCGTGCAGCCGACCTGGCCGAGGCGCAGGCGCTGGTAGCGCGCGATCCGGCCCACACCAGCGGCGGCTGGGACATCACCATCCACGAATGGCAGGCGCGCTGAGCGCTGCCCCGGAGTCAAGCCATGCACACCCCGCACGCCAACGTGAGCCCCGAGGAAATCGCCCGCTTCGACAAGCTGGCCGCCCGCTGGTGGGATCCGGACGGCGAGTCGCGCCCGCTGCACGATCTCAACCCGGTGCGTGCGCAGTACGTGGCCGAACGCGTCGCGCTCAAGGGCGCGAAGGTGGCCGACGTCGGCTGCGGCGGCGGCCTGCTCAGCGAGGCGCTGGCGCGTGAGGGCGCGCAGGTCACCGGCATCGATCTGGGCGAGAAGGTGATCGAGATCGCCAAGCTGCACCTGTACGAATCGAACCTCGGCGTCGACTACCGCGTGCAGTCCTCCACCGAGCTGGCGGCCGCCGAGCCGGCCAGCTTCGATGCGGTGTGCTGCATGGAGATGATCGAGCACGTGCCCGATCCCGAGGCGCTCGTGCACGACCTGGCAGCGATGCTCAAGCCGGGCGCGCGGCTGTTCATGTCCACCCTCAACCGCACGCCGGTGGCGTTCGGTGCGGCGATCCTGGGCGCCGAATACCTGATGCGCCTGCTGCCGCGCGGCACGCATCACTACGCGCAGTTCCTCAAGCCCTCCGAGCTGGCGCGCCTGCTGCGCCACGCCGGGCTGGAGCTGGAGGACGTTTCGGGCCTGGCCTACAACCCGCTCACCCGCAAGGCGTGGCTCAGCCGCATCACCGCGGTCAACTACGTGCTGTGCGCGCGCAAGCCGGCATGAAGCCGCGACCCAACCGCATCGAGGGCGTGCTGTTCGATCTCGACGGCACCCTGCTCGACAGCGCGCCCGATCTCTACGCCGCGCTGGTGCGCCAGTGCGCGGAAGAGGGCGTGGCCGCACCGGATTTCGCGCCGGTGCGCGAGGTGGTGTCTCGCGGCTCGCGGGCGATCCTGCGCTGCGCCTTCCCCGACCGCGGCGAGCCGGCGATCGAGACGCTGGTGCCGCGCTATCTGGCGCTCTATGAAGAGGCGTTGGCGCAGGACACCCACGCCTTCGCCGGCGTCGACGCGCTGCTCGCGCAACTCGAGGCTCGGGGCATCCGCTGGGGCGTGGTCACCAACAAGCCGGGCTTCCTCACCGATCCGCTGCTGGCGCGCATCGGCTGGGATGCGCGCGCGGCTGCCGTGGTGTCCGGCGACACCCTGCCGGTGAAGAAACCTGATCCGGCGCCGGTGCTGCTCGCCTGCGAGCGCGCGGGCATCGACCCGGCGTGCAGCGTGTTCGTGGGCGACGACCGGCGCGACGTGATGGCCGGCGCCGCCGCCGGCCTGTACACCGTGGCCGTGCGCTGGGGTTACCTCGACGGCGGCAATCCGGATGACTGGCAGGCCGACTGCGTGATCGACCATCCGGACCAGCTCACCGCGTGGTTCGCGACCGAGGTGTCGGCATGAGCGACACCGGCCACGGCGCGCTGCAGAGCTACGTCGACAAGTGGCTGGCGGTGCAGCCGCAGCAGCGCGTGGCGCTGGCGTTCGTCGATCCGCGCGAGCACGCCGGCCACATCGCGCTGGCGGCGCTGGAGCAGGAACTGCTCGGCGCCGCCTACGGCATCCGCGAGCCGCAGGTGGCCGCGGTCAAGTTGAACTGGTGGGCGGACGAACTGGCCGGTGCCGCGCAGAGCGGCGGCCGTCATCCGCTGACCCAGGTGCTGTTCGACGACGAGCGCGCCCATGCCCTGCCGGCCGAGCGCTGGCTGGCGCCGGTGCGCGCCGCCATCGCCCAGCTGGAAGACGGCACGCCGGCGGATTTCGCCGCGCAGCTGGCCGCGGCACAGCCGCTGCACGGCGCGCTGGCGGCGCTGGAGACGGCGTGGTGGTTCGGCCCGCAGGCGTCGTCCGAGCGGGCCGCGCGCGTCGCGGTGCTGGCGCATCTGCTGCACGCGCTGCGCCGCCTGCACGATGACGCCGAGCGCGATCGCCTGCCGCTGCCGATGACGCGGCTGGCCCGCTTCGAGCTCGCGCGCTCGGCGCTGCGCACGCGCAGCGAGGCGCGCGACCAGGCGATTCGCGCGCAATTGACCGATCTGGCCGCGGCCTGGCGCGAGGCGTCGCAACTGCCCGGGCCGCTGGGCGTGTTCCGCGCGCTGGAGGCGCGTCAGGACGCGCGTCTCGTACGCGCGGCGCAGCGAGCGGATGATCCGCTGCGCGCGCTGCAGCAGGGGCTGGAAGGCGGCAGCTTCGGCAACACGCTGGCCGCCTGGAACGCGGCGCGCCGCTGGCGTCGGATCGGCGCGGGCTGACCGGTCCGTGCTGCCGCGGCCATCGGACGCAGCGTTTCCCGCATCCACCTGTTGTGCTCGCGGCCACTGCCCCAAACTAAACGCTTCGACGCGACATGCTTCGCACGATTGCTCCAGGAACCGCCCATGCACAGCCACGAGAACACCGCCCGCCTGATGCCCGATGTCGCCCATCAGGCCCAGCCGCATCTGGCCGGCGCGCTCGACTGGGTCGGCATGGACGGCATCGAGGTGCCGGTGCGCTTCGACGCCGGCGACGGTGACGTGCAGCGCGCCAGCGCGCAGGTGGGCGCTTTCGTCAACCTCATCCGGCCGGACCAGCGCGGCATCCACATGTCGCGGCTGTACTTGCTGGTGGACGAGCACCTGAGCAAGCGCACGCTCGATGCAGCGATGCTCGAAAACCTGCTTAGCGCTTTCCTGGAGTCGCACAAGGATCTGGCCGACCGGGCACGCATCAGCATCCGCTTCGACCAGCTGGTGCGTCGGGGCGCCCTGCGCAGTGCCAACAGCGGCTGGCGCGCCTATCCGGTGTCGATCGAGGCGAGCCTGGGTGCCGATGGCTTCCGCATGGAGCTCGGCACCGAGGTGGTCTATTCGTCCACCTGTCCGGCATCGGCCGCGCTCTCGCGCCAGCTGATCCAGGACCAGTTCGCCAGGGACTTCGCCGAAGGTGCCGTGCTGGATCGCTCCGCCGTGCTGGCCTGGCTGGGCAGCGAGCAGGGCATCGTCGCCACGCCGCACGCGCAGCGCAGCGTGGCGCGCCTGCTGGTACGCTTCGACCAGAACGCACCGCTCAACCTCATCGCCTTGTTGGACCGCGTCGAGCAGGCGCTGGGCACGCCGGTGCAGACGGCGGTGAAGCGCGAGGACGAGCAGGCCTTCGCGCTGGCCAATGGCGGCAACCTGATGTTCTGCGAAGATGCCGCCCGTCGCATCCAGCGCGCGTTGGATGCCGACGCCGCCATCGCCGACTTCCACGTTCGCCTGGAACACCAGGAAAGCCTGCATCCGCACGACGCCGTGGCTTATGCCAGCAAGGGCGTGCCCGGCGGCTTCGGCAGCGTGGGCGTCTGAGCCTGCGGTTCTTCAGAGGGTGAGGGCTTTGACCGCTCGCGCCTGAGGTGCCACCGCGACGACGATGTCTGGTCCCGCCAGCGAGCCCACGTCGAACCGTGCGCCGTGGGGCGCCACGAGACGCTGGCCCTGGCCACGCTCTGCGCGCCTCAGCGGCCGTGTAGATCCGGCAACAGCAGGGGATCGAGCCGCGTGCCGAACCAGTTGAAGCCCCAGTGCAGGTGCGGCCCGGTGGCGCGGCCGGTCATGCCGGACAGCGCAATGATCTGCCCTTGCTGCACGCGTTCGCCCACGCGCACCTTCAACGCGGACAGGTGCAGGAAGTTGGAGCTCAGACCAAAGCCGTGATCGATCAGCACGGTACCGCCGGTGAGATACAGCGACGGCGCGGCGAAGGTGACCACCCCGGCCGCCGGTGCGCGCACCGGTGTGCCTACCGGCACCGCGATGTCCATGCCCGAGTGCGGAGCGCGCGGGTCACCGTTGTAGATGCGCTGGTTGCCGAAGCGCCCGCTGATGCGCCCATGCACAGGCCAGACAAAGCCGTGCAGGAAATCCTCGCGCGAATCGTCTCGCCCGCGCGCTGCGGTGACCTGGGCCTGC
>DASUJJ010000084.1:0-4895 GCA_036279335.1 Dyella sp. | reverse complement strand
CAGAACACGAAGATCATCGCCACCGGACTGTCCAACGGCGGTGGCGCGGTGCTGCAGGCCGCGGGCCTGGACGACGATCACCTGTTCGCCGGCGTGGTGGCGCTGGAGCCCAACGTATACGTTCCGGGCCACGGCCGGCCGATGTATGACTACGCCACCGAGGCGGCGATCTGGCTGCCGTGCGCGCTGACGACGCCGCGTTTCGCCAGCACGCCATTTGCGCGCGCGCCCGACGGCAATATGCCCCCGGCCTATGCGCAGCGCTGCAGCACGCTGCACACGCAGGGGCGGCTTTCGGGCGATACGCTGGGCGCGCAGGGTGAAGCCGCCTACGAGCAATTGCGCGCCCACGGCTGGACCGACCAGGCGATGGCCACTGCGGCGAGCACCACCGCGTTCGACCTGTGGCGGGTGATCGTGGCCGGCTATGCCTCGTCGTACCTGCGGCGCGATGCGGCGCACATGCCGTGCGGCTTCCACTACGCCACGGTCGACAAGGACAACCAGCCCGCACCGGCCGACCCGGCCACGCGCGCGGCGTGGTGGGCGGACGGCTCGGGCATTCCGCCCGGCAACGGCATTGCGCTGCTCGGTGGCATGGATCGCAGCGGCGACCCCACCCTCGCCGGCCTCGATTGCCTGCGCCAGCTGTGGACCGGCGACGACGCCGACGCGCAAGCCCTGCGCGCCAGCGTGGCGCAAACGGCGACGAAACTGCCGCGTGCCGAGCTGCCGCTGTGGGTGCTGCACGGAGCCGGCGACGGCCTGCTGCCGACCGCGTTCACTTCCGAACCTTACGTGACGTGGCTGCGCAGCGAAGGGCGATCGCCGCTGTACTGGCGCGTGCCGCATGCGCAGCATTTCGATGCCTTCCTCGCCGTGCCCGCCTTCGGCGCCGCGCACGTGCCGCTGATGCCGTATGGCTATGCGGCGCTGGATCGACTGTGGTCGCACCTGTTTGCAGGTGCGCCGTGGCCGACTGAACTGGCCACGCCGGCGGCCCGGCCGCGCGGCGCCGGCGCACTGCAGCCCGGGATGCTCGACCTGAACTGAGCGGCCGCGCCACCGCACGACCACGCGGCGCGCCGGCCGGCTGCGTTATCCTTGCCGGCCACCTGCTGCCGTGCCCGCCACGGCAGCGCGTCCCGAGCCCCAAGGATTTGCGATGACCATCAACGTTACTTTCCAGACCAACCGCGGCCCGATCCATCTGCGCCTGCACGACGACAAGACCCCGCTGACGGTGGCGAACTTCGTCAACCTGGCCAAGCGCGGCTACTACGACGGCCTGTCGTTCCATCGCGTGATCAGCGACTTCATGGTGCAGGGCGGTTGCCCGCTGGGCACCGGCACCGGCGGCCCGGGCTACAAGTTCGAGGACGAGTTCAACCCGTCGCTGCGTCACGACAAGCCGGGCGTGCTGTCGATGGCCAACGCCGGTCCGCGCACCAACGGCAGCCAGTTCTTCATCACCCACGGCGCCACGCCGTGGCTGGACGGCAAGCACAGCGTGTTCGGCGAAGTGCTGGGCGCGGATGACCAGAAGGTGGTCGACGCGATCCGCCAGGGCGACACCATCGAGAAGGTCATCGTGGAAGGCGACGTCGACGCGCTGCTCGCCGCGCAGGCCGATCGCGTGAAGGAATGGAACGCGACCCTCGACGCACGCAGTTGATCCGCGAGCTGAAAAGTTGCGCCGCAGCGGCCGCCTTCGGGCGGCCGTCTGCATTTCGGCACAAGCGTGCTTGTGCTAGCCATGCGCTTGAACGCATAGTCCCGGCCGCGGCGGTTGCCGCAACAGGGATCCGGACATGCGGGTAAGGCTCGAAGACGTGGCAAAGGCGGCGGGCGTTTCGCCCAAGACCGTCTCGCGCGTACTCAACCACGAAGAAAACGTGCGCGAGCCCACGCGCGAAAAAGTGCTGGCCGCGATGGCGGCGATGGACTATCGCCCGCACCCGTCCGCGCGCAGCCTGGCGAGCAACCGCTCGTACCTGGTGGCTGCGCTGTACGACAACCCCTCGTCCAATTACCTCACCGAAATCCAGACCGGCGTGCTCGACGCCTGCGACGAGCACCACTACTCGATGATGGTGCGGCCGCTGCTGGCCGACGCGCCGGATTTCGTCGAGCGCGTTGACGCGCTGATCCTGCATCACCGGCCCGACGGCTTCGTGCTGACCCCGCCGATCACCGAGCACCCGCAGCTGCTGGCGCATCTCGCCGAGCGCGGCGTCCCGTACGCCAGCGTGTCGCCGGTGCAGCACGAGGCGGCGATTGGTGCCTTCATCGACGAGCCGCAGGCGGCCCGCGAGATGGTCGGCCACCTGCTGTCGCTTGGCCATCGGCGCATTGCGCACGTGATCGGCCACCCGGCGCACGGCGCCAGCGGCTGGCGACTGGCCGGGTACCGCGACGCGCTGGCCGTGGCGGGCCTGCCCTACGACCCCGCGCTGGTGGTGGAGGGGGACTTCTCGTTCGGCTCGGGCGTGGCCGCGGCGCGCGTGCTGTTTTCGCTCGCCGATCGCCCCACGGCGGTGTTCGCGGCCAACGACGACATGGCCGCCGGCGTGATCTGGGCCGCCGGCGAGCATGGCCTGGCGGTGCCGCGCGACGTGTCGGTCTGCGGCTTCGACGACACGCCGATCTCGCGCCAGATCTGGCCCACGCTCACCACCATCCGCCAGCCCAGCCGCGAGATGGGGCGCATCGCCGCGCTGCAGCTGCTGGCGTCGCTGCGCGGTCGCGGCGAGGGGCACATGGTGCAATTGCCGTTTGCGCTGCAGGTGCGCGAATCGACGGCGCCGGCAGGGTAAGGCACGTTCCTGCTGGTGGCTTTAAGGGGTGTGAGCGGGCGACTACCGCAGCGGCTGCGATGGACTTCGCAACCATGCACTTCCACTGATGTTGCGCTGCGGTTTGACAGCGCTGTCATGGGCCGCAAGTATTCGCGGTGCCTTGGCCCAAAAGCCGCGCCAGCCCGCCCGGCGGGCGATCATTTCTGGGGGATTTC
The DNA here is from genome assembly GCA_036279335.1 of Dyella sp. Taxonomy (GTDB): domain Bacteria; phylum Pseudomonadota; class Gammaproteobacteria; order Xanthomonadales; family Rhodanobacteraceae; genus Dyella_A. The sequence continues at coordinate 1,882 of DASUJJ010000084.1, read as the reverse complement.
CGTGAGTCTTGCTGCTCGTATCCACGCTGCGTTCCGGCTCGTGCCGGCGACGGCGCTGCTCACCGTCGCGGGCGCCGCGATGGCCGCCACACCCGACACCACCGTGCATCCCCAGATCTGGCCGCAAGTGGCACCCGCGCTCAAGGCAGATCCGGCGCTGGAGGCACGCATCGCCAAGCTGCTGGCGGGCATGTCGGTGCAGGACAAGGTGGGCCAGCTGATCCAGGCCGACATCACCGCGATCACCCCGGACGATCTCAAGACCTACCACCTCGGCTCGATCCTGGCCGGCGGCAACAGCGGCCCCAACGGCAACGAGTTCTCCAGCGCCGCGCAGTGGCGCGACCTGGTCGACCAGTTCCACGCCGCGGCGCTCGCGCCGTCGGCCGATGGCCGCACGCCAATCCCGCTGATCTTTGGCGTCGATGCGGTGCACGGCCACAACAACGTGCCCGGCGCCACGCTGTTTCCGCACAACTCCGGCCTGGGGGCCATGCGTGATCCGGCGCTGATGCGCGAGATCGGCGCGGCCACCGCGGCGGAAGTGCGCGCCACCCACATCGACTGGACCTTCGCGCCCACGCTGGCCGTGCCGCAGGACGATCGCTGGGGCCGTACCTACGAGGGCTATTCGCAGGATCCCACCGTGGTGGCCGCCTACGGCAAGGCGATGGTCGAAGGGCTGCAGGGCCAGGCCGGCAGTCCGGAGTTCCTGCGCGGTGGTCATGCCATCGCCACCGCCAAGCATTTCCTTGGCGACGGCGGCACCTTCGAGGGTCGCGACCAGGGCGACACGCGCGTCAGCGAGACCACGCTGCGCGACGTGCACGGCGCCGGCTACGTGGCCGCGCTGGACGCGGGGGTGCAGACGGTGATGGCCTCCTTCTCCAGCTGGAACGGCGTGAAGATGCACGGCAACCACGCCCTGCTCACCGACGTGCTGAAGGGGCGCATGGGCTTCGACGGCTTCATCGTCGGCGACTGGCAGGCGCACGGCCAGCTCGACGGCTGCAGCAACGACAGCTGCGCCAAGGCGATCAACGCCGGGCTGGACATGTTCATGGCGCCGGACAGCTGGAAGCCGCTGTACGCCAACACGCTGGCGCAGGTGAAGTCGGGCGAGATCCCGATGGCGCGGCTGGACGACGCGGTGACCCGCATCCTGCGCGTGAAGCTGCGCGCCGGGCTGTTCGATCATCCCGCCGCCACCGGCGCGCCGGATCTGTCGGTGATCGGCTCGCCCGCGCATCGCGATATCGCCCGCCGCGCCGTGCGCGAATCGCTGGTGCTGCTGAAGAACCGCGGCGGAGTGTTGCCGCTCGATCCACACCAGCACGTGCTGGTGGCCGGCGACGGTGCGGACAACATCTCCAAGCAGTCCGGCGGCTGGACGATCACCTGGCAAGGTACCGGCGTGCCGGCCTCTGCGTTCCCGGGCGCCACCTCGATCTACTCCGGCATCGCCAGCCAGGTGAAGGCCGCCGGCGGCACCGCCACGCTCTCGCCGGACGGCAGCTTCACCCGGAAGCCCGACGTGGCGGTGGTGGTGTTTGGCGAAGATCCCTACGCCGAGTTCCAGGGCGATCTGAAGAACTTCGCATACAAGAACGGCAGCGATGCCGACCTCAAGCTGTTGCGCAAACTCAAGGCGCAGCACATCCCGGTGGTTGCCGTGTTCCTCGCCGGCCGGCCGTTGTGGGTGAATCGAGAGATCAACGCGTCCGATGCGTTCGTGATGGCCTGGCTGCCCGGTTCCGAAGGCGAGGGCGTGGCCGACGTGCTGCTCAGCAAACCCGACGGCAGCATCCAGTACGACTTCCACGGCAAGCTTTCCTACGCCTGGCCGCGCACCGCGGTACAGGTGGCGCAGACGGCGGGCGCG
>DASUJJ010000083.1:0-2769 GCA_036279335.1 Dyella sp. | reverse complement strand
ACCGCGCGCAGCTGGCCGATGCCCTGCGCGCCCGCCTGCCGCAGGCGCTGGAGGTGGCGGTCTACAGCGCCGGCCTGGACGAGGTCCTGCACGCCAACTACCGCGAGTTCGGTTACGCCAAGGCGGCGCAGCTGATGGCGGCGCAGACCGAAGACGGCAACCTGCCGATGCACACGGTGGTCGAGGACGGCCAGCGCCGGCTCAGCCTGGTGCAGCCGCTGGGCCCGGTGCAGCGGCCGCAGGCGTGGATCTGGGTCGAGTTGCCATTCACGCCGCTGCAACAGCGTTTCGAGTCCATTGCGCCGGGTGGCGGTCGCATCGACCTACGCCAGGGCGACGATCGCGGCGAGCTCAGCCTGGTTTCGCGCGGTTCTTCGGCGGCCGAGGCGGAGGCGGATGCCAAGCCGGTGCCGGGCAGCGCCTTCAGCGTGCGCGCGGCGTTGCCGGCCGCCTTCATCCTGCTGCCGCGCAGCCTGCCGCTGGCGGCGTTGCTGGCGCTGCTGGGTATCGGCGCCGGCCTGTATTTGTTGTGGCTGCGCGGGCGTCTGCCCGTGCGCCGAGAGATTCAACCCGAGGAGACCATGGTGTCCGATGTGATTCCCGCCAAGCCCCAGCCCGCCCCGCCGGTGGCGCGCCCTGCGCCGATGCCGCCCACGGAGGGCCCGGCCGATGCCGTCGACCCGAGCATCTTCCGTGCCTATGACGTGCGCGGGGTGGTCGGCAAGACCCTCACGGCGCGGGTAGCGCACCTGCTGGGCCAGTCGATCGGCACCCTGATGCGCGAGAAGGGCCTGACCGAGATCGTGGTCGGCCGTGACGGCCGCCTGTCCGGTCCGGAGCTGGCCGGCGCGCTGTCCGACGGTCTGCGCGAGGCGGGCATCGACGTGATCGACGTCGGCGCGGTACCCACCCCGGTGGTGTACTTCGCCGCCTACCGCTTCAATACCGGCAGCGGCGTGGCGGTCACCGGCAGTCACAATCCGCCGGACTACAACGGCTTCAAGATCGTCGTCGGCGGCGAAACGCTGTCCGAGGGCGCGATCCAGGACCTCTACCAGCGCATCGCCAGCGGCGCGCTGGAGGCCGGCGGCCAGGGTGGCCTGCGCCATGTGGACGTGGTGCCGGACTACATCGAGCGGATCACCTCCGACGTGCAGGCCGAGCGCCCGCTCAAGGTGGTGGTCGATTGCGGCAACGGCATCCCCGGCGCGGTGGCGCCGCAGGTGCTCGAGGGCATCGGCTGCGAGATCGTGCCGCTGTACTGCGAAGTCGACGGTACCTTCCCCAACCACCACCCGGACCCGTCCGACCCGCACAACCTGGAAGACCTGATCCACGCGGTGCGCCAGACCGGCGCGGACCTGGGTGTGGCCTTCGACGGCGACGGCGACCGCCTGGGCGTGGTGACCCGGGACGGCGAGATCATCTATCCCGACCGCCTGCTGATGCTGTTCGCGCGCGACGTACTTTCGCGTCAGCCCGGCGCCACGATCATCTACGACGTCAAGTGCACCGGCCACCTGAAGCGCCAGGTGCTGGAGGCCGGTGGCAGCCCGCTGATGTGGCGTACCGGTCATTCGCTGATCAAGGCCAAGATGCGCGAGACGCAGGCGGAGCTGGCCGGCGAGATGAGCGGCCACTTCTTCTTCAAGGAGCGCTGGTACGGCTTCGACGACGGCATCTATGCCGCGGCGCGGCTGCTGGAGATCCTCGCCGGCGACGTCGAGGGCCGCACGCCGGAGCAGATTTTCGCCACCTGCCCGAAGGGTGTGTCCACGCCCGAACTGAAGATCGAGCTGGAGGAAGGCGAGCATTACCGCTTCATCGAGAAGTTCAGGGAAAAGGCCACCTTCGGCGATGCCACCCTGACCACCATCGACGGCGTGCGTGCCGACTGGCCGGACGGCTGGGGCCTGGTGCGCGCCTCCAACACCACGCCGGTGCTGGTGCTGCGTTTCGATGCCGACGACGCGGCGGCGCTCAAGCGCATCCAGCAGGCGTTCCGCGAGCAGCTGTTCCTGGTCGATCCGGGGTTGAAGCTGCCGTTCTGACCGGGCGGCTGCAACCAGGCCGTCTGATCGGGCCGTCCTGATCGGACGGCTCTGATCCGGCCGTTTTCATCGGGTGTGTGGTGGGCTTCGGCCCACCTTGCGTGGCGCCCGGGCCGGCCTAGGGCCGCTGCGCGTCCTGCGCCTTCTTCAGCTCGCGGAAATGCTCCAACTGCTGGGCGGCGTCCTTCTCGGCCAGCTCGCGCCGGTCCTGCTGGTGCTCCAGCGCGACGCGCTGGGCGGCCACCACGTTGCGCTGGTCGGCGATGCTGTCGGCCAGCCCCTTGGGCACCTTCTGCTTGGCGCGCTCCAGGTCGGCGGCGCGGCCGAGCAGGTCGGCCAGGGTCTTCTCCTGGCTGCGCAGGTTCAGGCGGGTGGTGTTGATCTGCTGGTCGACCGTGTCCAGTTCCTGCTGCTGGGCCTGCTTGAGGGAGGCCTCGTCGCCGTAGGCATTGAGCAGCTGCATGTCGGCACGCCGGCGCGCTTCTTCGGCGCGCCGCTGGGCGGCTTTCTCGGCGGCGAGCTTTTCGGCGGCGGCGCGTTCCTCGGGACTGAGCTGGCGCTCGACGTGGCGCACCACGTAACCCTGGTCGTTGACCAGGTCGTAGCCATACTTCATCGCTTCGGCGGTCAGGCTGTCGCTGTAGTGCGACAGGCCCTTGCCATCGTGCCAGTGGTAGCGGATGCCGGTCGCCTTCTGGGCATGGGCGGTCAGGACCGT
>DASUJJ010000082.1:0-5469 GCA_036279335.1 Dyella sp. | reverse complement strand
GGACCTGGACCTGGTGTTCGTCTACGACAGCCGCCGCGCCGCGGCGATGAGCGACGGCGCGCGACCGCTGGAAGGCTCGCGCTGGTACCAGCGCCTGGCGCAGCGCGTGATGAACTGGCTCACCGTGCTCACCCGCGCCGGACGCCTGTACGAAGTGGATACGCGGTTGCGCCCGGACGGTTCCAAGGGCCTGCTGGTTTCGAGCTTCGACGCCTTCGCCGCCTATCAGCGCGGCCGCGCGTGGACGTGGGAACACCAGGCGCTGCTGCGTGCACGGCCGGTGGCCGGCGATCCCGCGCTGCACGCGGAACTGGGGGCCTTGCGGCGGGAGATTCTCGGCGTTGCGCGCGAGCGCGCCGCGGTGCTGGCGGAAGTCTCCAGCATGCGCCGCCGCTGGCGCGCCGAGCGCGATCGTTCCGACGAGCTCCGCTTCGACCTCAAGCAGGGCGCGGGCGGCCTGCTGGATATCGAGTTCGCGCTGCAGGGGCTGGTGCTGGCCGCCGCCGTCGCACACCCGGCGCTGCTCGAGGTCACCAGCAACGCGGGGCTCATCGACGCCTGCCGCGAGACGGGCCTGCTGGACGCGGCGCAAGCCGATACCTTCACCGCGGTGCATGCGGAGCTGCTGCAGCGGGCGCTCACCTGCACGCTCGACCTGCGCTCGCGCATCGACCCGCGCGAGCAGTCGCTCGCCTTGCTCGCCGCCGCGGTGCAGGACGTGACGAACGCGCTGGGCTTCGAGTTCTAAGGCCGAGCGTCGTCCGCGGCAGCGGCCATTCGCGCGCGGACCTGCGCGGAGAGCGTCGCTGTCTCGCGCAGGGGGGCGGGCGGTGGGCGTGATCCGCTGCCATCCCCGTCACGCAGGTAGCCACCTTCGCGCAGCGCCTCGTGGAAGCGCGCGATGCGCAGCGGCAGGGGCGCGGTGAGCACGGTTTCCACCGCACATCCGACACCGCAGGCCTCGCTGAGCATGTTCACCGAGTCGGGCGTGACCACCAGCCGGTCGGCCCAGCCCAGCACGCCGGGGTAGGGATTGGGGCCGTCCGCGGCGTCGCGCCAGAACACGCCGGGCAGATCATCCAGTTGGCCGCGCAGCAGCTCCACCAGGGCGGCGGGCGTGCGCCGCGACGCCACCACCAGCACGCTGCCCCCGTCGCGCTGGTGCAGGGCGCGCAGCCGCTGCTCCAGCGCGACGGCATAGCGCCCGTCCAGCGCGATGCCCTTGCGCGAGCCTCCCAGCAGCACGCCCACGCGCGGCTGCGGCAGTTCGCCAAGCTGGGGAAACGCCTGGCGCGCGTCGGCCAGCCACGCCTCGTCGATCGGGTGCAGCGAGCCCAGCGGCGTGAGCACGTTGGCGCCGTGCAGGGCGTCGTGACGCGGGGCGATCACGGTGTCCCAGTGCGCCGGATCGATGCGCGGATCGAGGATCTGCACGGTGTGACAGGCGCCCCCGGACAGTGGCCGCAGCAGCCGGGTGAACAGCGCCGCGGCGCGGCCGCAGCCCACCGCCACGCGCGGCCACGGCGGCGCGAACAGCTCGCGCTGCGCCGCCGGCAACGCCAGTCGGCCGCCAGCCGTCAGGCGCGGGGCGAACCACGACCACGGTGCGCGCGGTTCCAGCACCAGGTGGCGTACCGGCAGGCCCAGCGCGCCGGCCAGCGCCAGCGCCTGGCGCTGGTTGCCGGCGGCCTCGTCGGTGATCGCCCAGCACTCGCCGGCGGCCCTCAGCATGCGGGCGCGATCGCGGCGATTGTTTCGGGAATCTGCACAGTTCGTTCCACCGGCCGGGGTCCTGTTGGTGCAACGACGCACGTACACTCGAGATCCCGTGCGCCACCGTCGGCGCATCACGCCAACCCAAGGATACCCATGAGCGAGATGCTTTCCGATACCGCCCTCGACCAGCTGTTCCGCAGCGCCCGCACCTTCAACGCGTGGCTGCCCCGGGACGTGAGCGACGCCCAGCTGCACCAGCTGTACGAGCTGGTGAAGTTCGGCCCGACCAGCGCCAACAGCTCGCCAATGCGCCTGGTGTTCGTGAAGTCGCCCGAGGCCAAGGCCAGGCTGGCGCCGCTGCTGTCCGAAGGCAACCGCGCCAAGTCGTTGACTGCGCCCGTGATCGCGATCGTCGCCAACGACCACGCGTTTTACGAAAAGCTGCCGCAGCTGTTTCCGCACGCCGACGCGAAGAGCTGGTTCGCCGGCAACCAGGCGCTGATCGACACCACCGCGTTCCGCAACGCCACGCTGCAGGGTGCCTACGTGATCCTGGCGGCGCGCGCGCTGGGGCTGGACTGTGGCCCGATGTCCGGCTTCGACAACGCCGGCGTTGACGAGGCGTTCTTCGCCGGCACCGCGATCAAGTCCAACTTCCTGATCAACCTCGGCTACGGCGATGCGAGTCGCGACCTGTTTCCGCGCAGCCCGCGGTTGTCGTTCGACGAAGCCTGCACGATTGCCTGATGGCCCACTCTTCCGTTCCACCCGGCGTCCCGCGCCGGCTCACCTTCACCAGGAGTTCGTCCATGCGTGCCATGAAAGTTCTCGCCCTTGCCGCCGTGCTCGGTACCAGTTTCGCCGCCCAGGCAGCGCCGACCACCTACAAGCTCGATCCGACCCATACGATGGTGCTGTTCAGCTGGAACCACTTCGGCTTTTCGAATCCCACCGCCAACATCGGCATCAGCGACGGCACGCTGGTGTTTGACGAGGCCAACCCGGCGAAGTCCAGCGTCGAGGTGACCATGCCGCTGGCCAACCTCGACACTCACGTCAGCGCGCTGGACGAGCATCTGAAGAAGGCTGATTTCTTCGATGCCGCGAAGTACCCAGTGATCACCTTCAAGAGCACCAAGGTCGAGCCGCTGGGCGGCGACAAGTTCAAGGTCACCGGTGACCTCACCGTCCACGGCGTGACCAAGCCGGTGGTGCTTGATGCCACGCTCAACAAGGCCGGCATCCAGCCGATGCTGAAGGTACCGGCGATCGGTTTCGACGCCACCGGCACGATCAAGCGCTCGGACTTCGGCGTGGCCGCGTACGTGCCGAACGTCAGCGACGAAGTGCAGATCCGCATCACCACCGAGGGCGCGGTCGACAAGGCCAAGTAAGCCCGGCGGGCGCGATCACGGCGAGGCCGCTCCGTCACGGTGCGGCCTCTCTTTTTTTGGTGGCGTCCGCGCTCGCGCCGGACCGATCGGACAGGACTTCGGCCGAGCGGCAGGCTGCTACCATTGGCGGCTCGACTTTCCTGTCCGGAGCCTCCCATGTCGCGCCCCTCATCTGCGGTGACGCCCGTCCCGGCGAATGCCCAAAATCGGTATGAAGTGACGCACAGCGACCTTCCGCTGTCCTGCCCGATGCCCGGCATGGCGCTGTGGAACTCCCATCCGAAGGTGTATCTGCCCATCGTCGACGACGGCGGCGAGTCCACTTGTCCCTACTGTGGCGCGCATTACGTCCTGCGTGACTGAACAGCAGCGCCGTGCGCTGCGGCTGCGACCGGGGTTCGGCACGATCGCTGCTTGCTTCCGGGGATGAAGGCCTTCATGCCAGAGACCATGTCCGCTGCAGTCCCACACGCTCTCCGTCCGCTGACCGTGGTTCAGCTGATTCCGGCGATGCATTCGGGCGGTGCCGAGCGTTCGGCGCTGGAGTTGGGTCGCGCCCTGGTGGCGGCCGGCCACCGCTCGGTGGTGATCTCCGCCGGCGGCCGGCTCACCGAACGGCTGCAGGCCGAGGGCAGTGAACACATCACGCTGGACATCGGCCGCAAGTCGCTCGCCACCCTGGGCCGCATCGGTGCGTTGCGCCGGGCGTTGAAGGCGATTGACGCGGACATCGTGCACGCGCGCTCGCGCGTGCCGGCGTGGATCGCCCGCTGGGCCATTCGCGGACTGGCACGCAAGCCGCACTTCGTCACCACCGTGCACGGGCTCAACTCGCCCGGGCGCTACAGCGCGGTGCTGCTGCGCGGTGAGCGGGTGATCGCGGTGTCGCAGACGGTGCGCGCCTATGTGCTCGGGCATTACCGCTGGCTGGAGCCCTCGCGCGTGCGGGTGATTCCGCGCGGCATCGATCCGGAGGCGTTTCCCTACGGCCACCGTCCCGATGACGCGTGGCAGAAAGCCTTCTTCGCCGAGTTTCCGCAGCTGGCCGGCGCGCCGCTGCTCACCCTGCCGGCGCGCGGCACCCGGCTGAAGGGCCACCACGATGCCATCGAACTGGTCGCCGATCTGCGCGATCGCGGCGTCGGCACCCGCCTGCTGTTGCTGGGCGTGCTCGAGCCCGGTCGCGAAGCCTATGCGGAGGAGCTGCGCGAGCTGATCCGCCAGCGCGGCCTCGAATCGCAGGTAGTGCTGTCGCCGGCGCGCGACGACGTGCGCGATATCTACGCGGTGTCCGCGCTGATCCTGCAACTGTCGAACAAGCCCGAGGCGTTCGGCCGTACCGTGGTCGAGGCGCTGTCGCTGTGCCGCCCGGTGCTCGGCTATGCCCACGGCGGCGTGGGCGAACTGCTGGCCGAGCTGTATCCGGCCGGCCGCGTGCCGCTGGGCGATCGCGAAAAGCTGGTGGAGCGTGCCGCCGAACTGCTGCGCGTGGCGCCGCCGATCCCGATGCTGCAGAGCTACCGCCTGGCGGACATGCAGCAGGCCACGTTGGCGCTGTACGACGAGCTGGTGGCGCAGCCGGTCGACTGATTGACCCGGCGCGCCATGGCCCGCCGCGGGCCAGCGGCTCGCCTACAATGCTGGTCACCTTCGCGCTGGCCCGTGCATGTCCTCCTTTTCCGCCTCCCTTCGCGCTGCCCTGCGTTCGCCCTTGTTGCCGTACTGGCTGGTGGTGGCGCTGCTGCCGTTCGGTCGCAGCGCCGAGCTGGGCACCGCGCTGTGCCTGTTCGGCACGGCGATGCTGTTCCTGCGCTTTCCCCATGCACTGGAACAGCACGAAGGCGCGCGTTGCCTGCTGCTGATCCTGGCCGGCTACATCGGCGCGGCGCTGATCTCCGCGGTCGATGCGGTGGCGCCCGGCAAGAGCTGGGGCACGGTGGCCGGGCTGCTGCGCTTCGCGCCGCTGGGGCTGTATGCCTGCTTTGCGCTGCGGCGGGTGGCGCGTGTGCGGATGATGTATGTCGCGGTGGCGGCGGTGATCGCGCTGTGGGCGCTGGACGCCTGGGTGCACGCGCTCACCGGCTGGAGCCTGGGCGGGCACGCCGAGGCCGAGCGTATCTCCGGCATCTTCGGCGCCGACAACCTCAAGCTCGGGCCGACGCTGGCCGTGCTGTCGCCGTTCGCGCTGTGGGCGGCGCGCGAGCGCTGGGGCGCGCGCGTCATGTGGCTGGTCGCGTTGCTGCTGCTCGGCCCCGTGCTGCTTGCGGGGGCGCGCGCAGCCTGGCTGTGCTACGGCCTGGTGGTGCTGGCCTTCGCCTGGCGTGAGGCGGGCTCGTTCCGCCGCTTTGCGCTGTTCGGC
>DASUJJ010000081.1:0-9251 GCA_036279335.1 Dyella sp. | reverse complement strand
GATCGGCTATCCCGATGCAGCCTCCGAACTGGCGATTCTCAAGCTGGCGCGCCACCAGGCCAGCCGCAACGCGCAGGCGCATGCCGCACCGCGCGCGCTGCTGTCCCCGGCCGACGTGATGCAGGCGCGCGAAGCCGTGCTGGAAGTGCACATGGCGCCGGCGCTGGAGGAGTACCTGACCCAGCTCGTGCTGGCCACCCGCGATGCCGGTCGCTACGGCGCGGAGCTCAAGCGCTGGATCGCCTGGGGCGGCAGCCCGCGCGCCACCATTGCGCTGGACCGCTGCGCGCGGGCGCACGCCTGGCTGAGTGGGCGCGACTACGCGCTGCCGGAAGACGTCCACGCCGTGGCGCACGAAGTGCTTCGCCATCGCGTGCTGCTCAGCTACGAGGCCGAGGCCGAGGGTGTGCGTCCGGATCAGGTCATCGATCGCCTGCTGGACCTCGTACCGCTGCCGTGAGTGCGCTGTTTCGCTCCTCCGACGGTGATGGCGCCGTACACGTCTCGCTGGCAGAACTGCTGGCGCTGCGCGCACGCGTAGGCAAGGCGTCGCTGCCCCAGCAGGCCAGCCGCGCCAGCCGATCGGGCCAGCAGTCCAGCCGTCTATACGGCCGTGGCATGGATTACGCCGAATCGCGCGTCTATCAGGCCGGCGACGACGTGCGCCGGCTCGATTGGCGGCTGACCGCGCGCAGCGGCAAGCTGCATACAAAGCTGTTCCAGGAAGAGCGCGAAGGCCGCTTGCTGATCGTGCTCGACGGCCATGCCTCGATGCACTTCGGCACGCGCGTGCGCTTCAAGTCGGTGCAGGCGGCTCGTGCCGCCGCGTGGGCGGCCTGGTACGCGGTGAAGGCGGGCGAGCGGGTCGGCTTGATGGGTTTTGGTGCGCATGATGAGCTGCTCGCGCCGCGCGCCGGTCCGCGCGGTGCCCTGGCGGTCTGCGGTGCGCTCGCCGGGTGGGATGCCAAGGTGGGCGCTCCGCGCCGGGAACCACTGTCGGAGGTGCTGCGGAACGTCGAGCGCGTGCTGCGCGGTGCCAGCCGCGTGCTGGTGATCACCGATGGCGCCTGCAGCGACGAGGACTCGCGCCGCCATCTGGTGCAGTTGGCGCGCCAGGCGCGCGTGGGCGTGCTGGTGGTGGCCGATGCACTGGAAATCGCACCAACGCCTGCGGGCCGCTATCCGCTGGAACATGACGGCGAACGCGTCGAATGGATCGTGGGCAGCGAGCGCCAGCAGCGGGCCTTGCCGCAGCTGCTTGGCGCCGGCCAGGCCCGATTGCTCGCCCTGACGAAATCGGCCGGCGTCGCCTGCCGCACCGTGGATACCGCGGAGGAGCCATTCGATGCCGTGGCGGCGCTGCTCGGCCTGCGGGGGCGCGCGTGATGCGCATGGCGCCATGGCCAATGTCTGCTTCCGCGCCGGCCGGACCGGTACTGCGCGATATCCATTTACCGCCGCCGCCCGGCTGGTGGCCCCCGGCGCCAGGATGGTGGCTGCTGGCCGGGCTGCTGATCGTGTGCATCTGGTTCGTCGCCCGCCGCTGGCGGCAGGCGCGCCAGCGTACGCAGCGTCGCCGGGCGCTGATCGCGATGCTGGAAACCGTCCTGGCGCAGCATGAGCAGTCGCCGCCGCTGCAGGCCGCAGGGCTGCATCACCTGTTGCGTCGCGCCGCACGCCGGCTCGATCCGGCGGCGGCTACCCAGCGTGGCGAGGCGTGGCGCGCCACGCTGGCACGGGTGGCGGTGTCGGGCGACACCATCGATCGATTGATGCAGCTCGATGAGGCGATGTATCGGCCAGGCACGGCGACCGACATGCAGGCGACGGTTGCCGCCGCGCGAGACTGGCTGAGCGCGCTGCCGGATGACTTCATCAACCCGAATCCGCCTCGCCGTCGGCGGGCATGGAGGCGCGCCCGTGACGCTGCCTGAACTGGCATGGCCGTGGCTGGTCGTGGCATTGCCGCTGCCGTGGCTGGCACGACGCTGGCTGCGTCCGGCGACGCCGGGACGTGCCCTGCATCTGCCGCATCCGGGGCTGCCCTCGATGGCAGCTGTCTCGGTACGCGCGGCCGGCCCGCGCGCGGGGCTGTTTGTGCTGGCATGGGTTTGTCTGGTCGCGGCGGCCGTGCGCCCGCAGTGGGTTGGTCCGCCGCAGGCGCAGCAGCGCAGCGGGCGCTCGATGATGCTGGCGGTGGATCTCTCCGGCAGCATGCGTACCGACGACATGCGCCTGGCCGGACGCCCGGTGAGCCGTTTCGGTGCGGTGGAGGCGATTGCCAGCGACTTCATTGCCCGCCGCAGCGGCGACGAGCTGGGGCTGGTGCTGTTCGGCAGCCGTGCATTCCTGGTTACGCCGCTGACGTATGACCTGTCCGCCGTCACCGCCCAGCTGCAGAGCGCGGCGGTGGGACTGGCGGGCACCGAGACCGCGATCGGTGATGCCGTGGCCGTCGCGGTGAAGCGCCTGGCGGCGTTGCCGGAGGAGGCACGCGTGCTGGTGCTGCTCACCGACGGCGTGAACAACGCGGGCAGCATCACGCCGCTGGAGGCGGCCAAGGCGGCCAAGGCGGCCGGCGTGCGCATCTACACCATCGGCATTGGCGCGAACCGCATGAACGTGCCGGACTTCTTCGGCAGCCGCACCATCAATCCGTCCGCCGACCTCGATGTGGGCATGCTCACGGCGATGGCCGAGCAGACCGGTGGGCGCTTCTTCCGCGCCACCGACAGCGCGCAGCTGGCCGACGCGTACCGCACCATCGACGCGCTGGAGCCGATGCCGCAACGTGCGCCCACGCTGCGCCCGCGGCATGAGCTGTTTCGCTGGCCGCTGGGCGCGGCGGTGCTGCTGTTTGCGCTCGCCGCATTCATGCGCGCCGGACGCGTTCGTCGGGAGCATGCCGCATGATGGCCGCGCTCCACGCCTTCCATTTCCTGCGGCCGCTGTGGCTGCTGGGTCTGCTCGTGCTGCCGCTGCTGGTATGGCGCAGCGTCCGCTCCGACGCGGGCGTGCGCGAGCTGTCGCGGCTGGTGGATCCGGCGCTGTTGCCGCATCTGCTGACCGGCCGTCCGGCCAGCCGTCGTGCTTCCACCGGACTGCTGGCGCTGGGCTGGACGCTCGCCACGCTGGCCTTCGCCGGCCCCACCTGGAGCCGCCAGCCACAGCCGCTGTACGCCGAGCGCGCGGCGCAGGTCGTGGCGCTCTCGCTGTCGCCGCGCATGCTGGCCAGGGACGTTGCGCCGAGCCGGCTGGATCGCGCCAAGTACAAGGCGCATGACCTGTTCGCCAGCAACCGCGACGGCCGGAACGCGCTGATTGCCTACGCCGGCGAAGCCTTCGTGGTGGCGCCGCTGACCTCCGACGCGAACAGCCTCGACGCGCTGCTCGACGCGCTGGCGCCGGACACCATGCCGGTCGAAGGCGACAACGCCGCGCAGGCCATTGCGCAGGGCGTCAAACTCGTCGCCCAGGCCAAGGCCGGCAGCGGCTCGCTCGTGCTCATCACCGACCGCGTCGATGCAGCAGCGATCGCCGCGGCGCGCCAGGCACTGGCGCAGGGCGTGCACGTGTCGGTGCTGGGCGTGGGCACGCCCCAGGGCGGGCCGGTGCCCCTGGCCGAGGGCGGTTTTCTGCACGACGAGCAAGGCAACCTGGAGCTGGCCCGGCGTGATGATGCATCGCTGGCCGCATTGGCGGCTGCCGGGGGCGGACGCTTCGTTCCGGCCACCGATGATCGCAGCGACATCGCGGCCTTGCACGCGCAGCTGCGCGGCGGCGAAGTGACCGCCAGCGACGCCGCGCGCAGCGAGCAATGGGTGGATCGCGGCCCGTGGCTGCTGCTGCCGCTGCTGCTGGTGGTGGCGCTGGGCTTTCGCCGCGGCTGGTTGCTGCTGCTGCCGCTCGTCCTGATGCCGCTGCTGCTGCCCGGCACCGCGCACGCGGACGGCTGGCGCGACTTGTGGTTGCGGCCCGATCAGCAGGCGGCGCGCGCGCTGCGCCAGGGCGACGTGGCCGAGGCGCGCAAGCTGGCGCGCGATCCGGCGCTGCGCGGTGCGGCGGCGTATCGCGCCGGTGACTATGCCGCCGCCGCGCAGGCGTTGGCGCCGCTGCCGGGCGCCAACGCGCAGTACAACCTCGGCAATGCGCTCGCCAAAGCGCAGCGCTACCAGGAAGCGATCGCCGCCTACGACCGTGCGCTTGCGCTCGATCCATCCAACGCCGATGCCAAGGCCAACAAAAAGGCCGTGGAAGAGTGGCTGCGCCGCCAGCAGCAGAAGAAGCAGAACGACAAGAACAGCGACAGCAAGGATCACCAGGGCAAGGACGGCCAGAAGAACGGCCAGAAAGACGGTCAGGATGGCCAGCCGTCGTCGCCGGACAAACCGTCCGACCAGGGCCAACCGAAATCCGGCGACAGCGGCGACGGCCAGTCGGGCCAACCCGGCGACCAGCCGGACAAGGGCGCCCAGGACAAAGCGGGCAAGCCCGGCGATGCATCCGCGCAGAACGGCGGCAAGCCGCAGACCGCCGAACAGCGCGCCGCCGAGCAGGCGCGCGCGGAAGCGGCACGCCAGGCGCTGCAAAAGCAGATGGATCAGGCGCTGGCCAAGCAGGGCAAGCGCGCGAAGGGCGATGCCACGCAGCCGCACCAACTGGGCCTGCCCGACGACGACAACCCCACATCGCGCCTGCCGGCCGAGGTGCGCCAGGCACTGCAGCGCGTGCCCGACGATCCCGGGGCACTGCTGCGGCGCAAGTTCGAACTCGAATACCGGCAGCGCCACGGCGGCGTGCCGGCGGAGGATGACCTGCCGTGAACCGCCCGCTCCGTTTTCTCGCTCTCGCGCTGTGCTGCTGGCTGCTGCCGTGGCTGGCCTGTGCGCAGGTGCAGGCCTCTCTCGATCGCAGCACGGCGCAGCTCGGCGAAACCGTCACCCTCACCCTGCGTTCGCACACGGCGCCGCTGGCCACGCCGGATCTCTCGCCGCTGGCCGGCGATTTCGAGGTGCTGGGCCAGTCCAGCGGCAGCACCAGCAGCTTCGTCAACGGCCAGCGCTCGGTGGAGTATTCCTACGGCGTGGCGCTGCGCCCGCTGCATCAGGGCACGCTGCAGATTCCGCCGCTCACCGTCGGCAACGACACTACCGAGCCGCTCACGCTCGAAGTCGACCCGCCCAGCCCATCGGCCCAGGCCGCGACCGGCCCGGTGTTCGTCGAGGCGACCCTCGATCCAGATCACGCCTACGTCGGCCAGCAGCTGTCGCTCAGCGTCAAGCTTTACTACACCGCCAATCTCGCCAATGCCTCGCTGGCCGACCCGCGCATCGACGGCGTCGACGTGAGCCGCATCGGTGGCGACACCGACTACCAGGCCGAGCGCAACGGCCGCATCTACAACGTGATCGAACGGCGCTACGCGCTGGTGCCGCAGCGCGCCGGCGAGCTGACGATTCCGCCGATCGCGTTCCAGGGCGACCTGCTCGACCCGAGCGACCCGAACAGCTTTTTCGGGATGGGGGCACCGGTCTCCGCGCAGAGTCGGCCGATCACGGTCACGGTCAGCGACATACCGGCTGGCTGGGGCAAGGCCGCGTGGTTGCCGGCGCGCAAGCTCAGCCTCAGCCTCGATGGCCTGCCCGACGCCACCACTCCACCGCGCGTGGGCCAGCCGTTCAACCTCACGCTCACCCTGGAAGCCACCGGGCTGCCGTTCGAGGCGCTGCCCTCGCTCAGCCTGCCGGCACTCGACGGCGCCACCGCGTATCCCGACAAGCCGGTCACCGGCAACCGCGTGGACGGCCCGTGGGTGGTCGGGCGGCGCCAGCAGTCGTTTGCGGTAGTGCCGGGCAAGCCGGGCACGCTGACCATTCCGGCGATCACCGTGAAGTGGTGGAACGTGCTTGACGATCGCGCGGAGACGGCGACCATCCCCGCGCACCAGCTCCACGTGCTGCCGGCGTCGGGTGCCGCGGCCGGATCGGTCGCGCCGCCCGCTGCCTCGGCATCGACGAGTGCGCCACCCGCCGCGTCGCCCTCGCCGGCGCCTGACTCGCAGACGGCGGCAGCGAACCCGGCGCCCTGGGCGTGGGTGGCGCTGGGCAGCCTCGCCCTGTGGCTGGTCACGGTGCTGATCGGGGTGTGGCTGTGGCGGCGCCGGGGTCGCCGCCGGATGGCGCCCACGCCGGCCGTGACCGGTACGCCGACCGCGTCCGCGCGAGAGGCGCGGCAGGCTTTTCTGCGCGCGCTGCGCGATGCGGACGCAGCGGAGCAGGCGCACCGGCTGCTGGCATGGGCGCAGTGCGAACGACCTGCACTTCGTCATCTCGATGCGGTGGCGCAGGCGCTGGCCTCGCCCGAGCAGCGCACGGCGATCGACGCGCTGCAGCGCGCGCGCTACGCGGCGTCGGCCGCGGCGGTGGATCGCGAAAGGCTCGGCGCCGCGTTTGCGAAAGGCTTCGCGTGGCGCACCGATGGCGGCTCATCGCCGACGCCCGAGCCGCTGCCGCCGCTGTATCCGTTCACGCTGCGCTGAGCGCGCGCAGCAGGATCGCCGCCATCGCGGCATCGTGCGCGCACAGCGTTACCTGCATCGACGGCCACTTTGCCAGCGCCTCGCGCACGCTGCGCACGGCCACTTCGGCAGCCGCCTCGGCGGGATAGCCATAGACGCCGCAGCTGATCGCCGGGAACGCCACCTTGTGCAGCGCGTACTGCGCCGCCAGTGCCAGCGAGGCGCGATAGCAGCTTGCGAGCAGGCCGGGTTCCTTACGATCGCCGCCGCGCCACACCGGCCCCACCGCATGAATCACGTATCGGGCGCGCAGCGCGAAGCCCGGCGTGATGATCGCCTCGCCGGTGGGGCAGCGCACGCCGGGCGAGCGCTCGGGCAGCGCCCGGCAGGCGGCCAGCAGCTGCGGGCCGGCGGCACGATGGATCGCCCCATCCACCCCGCCGCCGCCCAGTAGCGACGCGTTGGCGGCGTTGACGATGGCATCCTCGTCCAGCGTGGTGAGGTCGGCCGTGATCACGTGCAGGGTCATGGTCTGTCCACGGGCAGACTCGTATGCTTGCCCGCGTTGGTCGTTCCGGAGTGCACTGCAAACATGGCGAAAACCGAAGATCTCTCGTTTGGCTACCTGCTCAACGACGTCACGCTGCTGTTTCGCAAGCACTTCGACCGCCGTGCGGTGAAGTTCGGGCTGACTCGCGCGCAGTGGCGGGCCACCAAGATGCTCCATCATCGCGAAGGCCTGCGCCAGACCGAGCTGGCCGAATACCTGGAGATGGAGCCGATCGCGGTGGGCCGCGTGATCGATCGGCTGCAGGCGGCGGGCTTTGTCGAACGTCGCCCGGATCCGCGCGACCGCCGCGCCTGGCGCCTGTATCCCACTGAGCAGGCGCGCGCGGTGATCGGCGACATGGAGGAGATCGGCCGGGGCCTGCGCAAGGATGCCACCCAGGGCATCGACTACGACGAGCTGGTGCAGGCGCTCGCCGTGCTTACCCGGATCAAGGACAACCTGCAGGCGCTGGACCAGACGCCGGGCGAATCGGACGACCCTGCCGAAAGTCACGGTGCACGCGGGTAAACCATCCGCTGCCGGACGCGTTCTGAACGAGGCTGTGCGCGCCCTGGCGGCGCATGCGACGACGCACTCTGAATCCACACGCGGCGTCGTGCCGTAGGGTTCACGACCCGATCCCCAAGAACTCTCCCGCATGTCCCGCAAGAAAATCGTATTGCTGTGTGTGGCGCTCGCACTGGTGGCGCTGGCCGTGTACGGGTTCAGCCATCGTGGCAGGCAGGCACCGGAGGCGGCCCGTGCTGCGGCCGATGCCAGCGTGCCGGTGCAGGTCAGTCCGGCCACGCGCGGCGATCTGGATCTGGTACTCGCCCTGGTCGGTCGCGTGGAAGCGTGGTCGACAGTGACGCTGCGTGCACGCGTGTCCGGCCAGCTGCAGTCGCTGGGCTTTACCCCCGGCGCGCACGTGCACAAGGGCGACGTGCTGGCGCAGATCGACCCGCGGCTGCTCAAGGCGCAGCTCGATCAGGCACGCGGGCTGGTGGCGCGTGACCGCGCCCAGCTGCAGAAAGCGCTCGCCGATCAACAGCGCTACGACGACCTGCTGGCCCGGGGCTTCGTCTCGAAGGCCGAGTTCGAGACCTACAAGGCCAACCTGGCCGTCGCCCGCGCTGCCCTGCAGAGTGATCTGGCCGGCCAGGAACTGGCGCAGACCCAGCTGGACTACGCACGCATCGTGGCGCCGTTCGACGGCGTGGTCGGCGCGCCGCTGGTGTGGCCGGGCGCGCAGGTCAGCGCCGATGACACCGACCTGTTCGTGCTCAATCAGGATGACCCGGTGCGCGTCGCTTTCGCGATCCCGCAGGACGTGCTGCCGGCCGTGCGCGCGGCGATGGCGCGCGGTGCGGTGACGGTGCAGGCCGCCGTCGCCGGCGATCACGGCAAGCCGCTCACCGGTACGCTGGAATTCGTCGACAACGCGGTGGATGCGGCCACCAGCACGATCACGCTCAAGGCGCATTTCGACAACACCGCGCGCCGGCTCACGCCCGGACAGTACGTGCAGGTCACCCTGCCGACCACGCATCTGAGCGACGTCGTCAGCGTGCCGGTGCCGGCACTGCAGAATGCGCCGGACGGCCGCTTCGTGTTCGTGCTCAAGGACGGCAAGGTGCAGCAGCGCTTCGTCACGCCCGGACCGGCGCAGGGCGACCGGCAGGTGATCGACAAGGGACTCGCGGCCGGCGAGCTGGTGGTCACCGAGGGGCAGATGCTGCTCGAAGACGGAGCGCCGGCCCATGTCGTGCAGTGATGTGACGCGGCCACCGCGCACGGTGACGGCATGAATATCCCCGAGCTGTGCATCCGCCGACCGGTGATGACCACGCTGCTGATGGCGGCGCTGCTGGTATTCGGCATCGTCGCGTATCCGCGCCTGCCGGTGAACGAGCTGCCCAACGTCGACTTTCCCACCATCAGCATCAGCGCGAGCCTGCCGGGTGCCTCGCCGGAGACGATGGCCTCGGCCGTCGCCACGCCGCTGGAGGGCAGGCTGTCGACGATCGCCGGGATCAGCTCGATGACCTCGACCAGCGCGCTGGGATCGACCTCGATCACGCTGACCTTCGAGCTCGACCGCAACATCGATGCCGCCGCGCAGGACGTGCAGTCGGCGATCTCCTCCGCGCAGCGCCAGCTGCCCAGGGAAATGACCACGCCGCC
>DASUJJ010000080.1:0-5216 GCA_036279335.1 Dyella sp. | reverse complement strand
CCACCGCTTCGACCACCGCGCGGCAGATACGCGCCACCAGCGGCTCGTCCTGCAACAAGGCAGAGCCCGACCACACATTGCACACCTTCTTGGCCGGGCAGCCCATGTTGATGTCGATGATCTGCGCACCACTGGCGACGTTAAAGCGCGCTGCCTCGGCCAGCATCGCCGGATCGTAGCCGGCAATCTGCACGCTGACCGGCTCGGGCTCGCCCTCGTGATCCATGCGCCTGAGCGACTTGCGCGTGTGCCACAGGGTGGGATCGGCGGTGGTCATCTCCGACACGGCCAAGCCCGCGCCCAGCTGCTTGCACAGCAGGCGAAACGGTTTGTCAGTAACGCCCGCCATGGGGGCGAGCACCACGGGCGGGTCGATGCGGTAAGGGCCAATCTGCATCCGCGCAGTTTACCTTGCGCGCGCCGGCTCAGCCCCGGCGCCGCGTGCGCGCCCGCCAGAACAGGAATCCGGTGACCACGAAGAACGCGGGCAATGCGCCGCTGGCCACCACCACGCCGAGATAGGCCGCGCCGCCCACCGTGCCAGCGTGTAGCGGATAGATCATGCCGTCGACTTGCGCGGCGGTATCGCCGGCGCTGGCGTCGCGCACGGCCAGCACGCGCGCCGTGTATGGATCGAGCCAGATCATGCTGCGGCCGGTCGCGTTCCATTCCCCGGGCGCCCGCGCCCGCACGATCACCGTGGCATCGCCCTTGCGGCCGAAACTGATGCGCGACAGCTGCGCATCCGGCATCGCCGCCTGCGCTGCGTGCAGCACGCCGCCCCAGCGGATCGGTGCGTCTTGCGCTGCGGTCGGGGTCGGCGGCGCGACGCTCGCAGGCGTGCCAAAGGCCGCTTCCAGCACGCGCCGCGTGGCGCCGTGGTAGGCCATCAGCGTGCCGGTAAGCGTGATCAGCAACAGCAACGGAAAGGTCAGCGCGCCGAACGAGCGGTGCCAGGTGAGCCAGCGGCGCACCGGCGGCTGCGCATACGGACGCAGGTGCGCACGCATGCGTCCGCGTGCCGGCCACCACAGCACCACGCCCGAGACCAGCAGGAACACGCAGATCCAGCCCAGCACGCCGAGCACGTTCTCGCCGACACGCCCGGCCAGCAGGTGCGTGTGCCAGTTACGCAGGATCAACAGCACGTCGCGCGAGGCCTGGCGGGTCAGCAGCAGCTCGCCGGTGGCGGGGTCGAGATAGCGGCGTGTGCCGCCCTGGAAGTACAGCTGCCACACCGGCATCGCGGCATCGGGCAGGTCCACGCCGCGCAGCCCGCGGTCTTCCCAGGCGCGACTGATCTCGTCCATCACCGCGGCGCGCTGCTCCAGCGTTGGCAGGGTGTGGTGGGCCAGCTGCGGGTGACTCATCCGCAGCAGCGGTTCCTGCAGTGCCAGCACGCTGCCGCTGAGCGCGATCAACGCAAACACCACGCCAACGCTCAGCCCCAGCCACAGGTGCAGGCGCCGTAGCCACGCCTTGGCGCCGGCGCGGCGTGAACGATCGTGGGCCATGCTCAGAACGCCTGCTGCCAGCCCAGCGACAGCGTGCGTCCGCGCCCGGCGAAATAGCTCCCGTCATCGCCCACGGTCTGCGAGACGTAGTTGATGTATTGCCGGTTAGCGAGGTTCTGCACGCCCAGCGTCCACTCGCCGGCTCGGGCGGTGTTCCAGCGCAGGTAGGCATCGGCGGTGGTGTAGCCGTCGAAATGGGCGGTTTGTGCACCGAGCGTGGCGAAGTCGCGACTGGCCAGCCGCGAGAGCTGCAGGTAGCTCGACCAGCCGCCGCTCCATTGCTGGGTCCAGCTCAGGTTGAGCCGGTTCGGCGCGATGTTGGCGCCGTCCAGATCGGAGTCCACGCGGCCGTCGGCGTTACGGTCGGAGCGGCCGTGGTTGATCGCATAGCTCATGGCCAACTGCGTGCCGGTGCGCGGCTTCCAGCCAGCACGGGCCTCCCAGCCGCTGATCTCGATGCGCTGGCGCGCCACGTTGTAGACCTGGTTGGCCGCATCGAACACCAGCACCGAGCCCAGCCGCGAAGCGGAGGTGTAGTGGCTGATCCGTGCCGAGATAGGGCCGTCGGCATACTCGGCGCCAAACTCACGGTTGTCCGACACCACCGGCTTGAGATCGAGAAAGTCGGCCACGTTCTGGCCGGGCCGATTGATCGCGCGCAGCACGCGGCCCACATCGGGCAGGGTGTAGCCCTCGGCGTAGCTGGCAAACAGGTTGAGCCGGTCGTTGAGGTACCAGACGGCGCCCAGGTTCGGCAGGGTCTTGCTGAAGCGCGTCGAGCCGCCTTCGACGGTCACGCCGTTGTAGAAAGCCAGCGTGCGGAAGGTCGGCACTTCCAGCCGACCGTGCTCCTGACGCAGGCCGCCATTCACCGACAGCGACGGCGTTACCCAGTACTCGGCCTGCAGGAACGGCGCCCAGCCGGTGTAGGTGCTGTCGGGGACCCAGTTGCGGCCGGTCTGCACCAGCTCCTGGTGGGTGGTGTCGCGGTAGCCGTCGATGCCGGCCAGGACGTTCAGGTGCTCGTCGAGCAGGCCGCTGCGCGACCACGACAACCGCGCGCCGCGTTTGAGCGACACGTTCTGCGACTGGTCGAACACCACGCCGTCGTACGCCGGGTCCTGGAAGGTGCCGAAGGTGCCGCCGCCGAACAGCTCGCGATTGCTCTGGTAGTAGAGCTGCGCACGCAGTTCGCCCGCGGCCAGGTGCGGGTCGCGGTAATCCAGGCTGCTGGTGAGCACGCGGTTGCGCGGAGCCTCGCCCGGCTGCTTGCCACGGATCGAGGTGGTAGGGGTGCCCGCATCCATGTCGCCGGGCACGGCCGTGTAATTGCCGTTGCCCTGCAGCTGGAAATGGTTCGCCGTCAGCTGCAGGCGGCGTTCGCCGGCAAAGGTGTAGCCGAGCTTGGCAAACGCATCCTTGCCGGTCGAATCCATCAGGTCGCCCTGGGTGCCATCCACGCCGATCAGGCGCCCCTTGGCGTCTGCGTACATGCCGCGTTCGCGTTGCGACACGCCCACCACGGCATCGAACGCGCCCTGGCGCGCGCCCAGCAGGTATGAGCCGGCGTAGCCCTGGCCATCCGCGCCCCGCGTCGGCGCGCTGGCCTCCAGCGTGACGCGCTGCTCGATGCCGTCCTGCTCCGGCGCGCGGCGGGTGATGATGTTGATGATGCCGCCGGACGCGCCCAGCCCCTGCAGCGAGTTGGAGCCCTCGACGATCTCGATCCGCTCGATCATCGCCGGGTCGATCGTGTAAGCGTCGCGCGAGCCGTTGCGCAACGGGCTGGACTGCGGCACGCCATCGATCATGTACAGCGGGCTGCGCCCGCGCAGGGTTTCGCCGCGGCTGCTGAGCTTCTGCGTGGCCGGCGAGAACGAAGGCAGCAGGGCGCCGATTGCCTGCGAAAGATCCGGCGTGATCGCCAGCTGCTGGCGCAGGTCTTCCTGGTCGATCACCGTGATCGTCATCGGCAGCGCGCCCTGGCTGCGCGGCATGCGCATGGTGCTTTCGGACACCTCAACGCGCTGCAGCTGCACCGTTTGCGGGGCGTCGGCGCCGTGCGACGGGGCGCTCAGTGCGAGCAGGACGGCCAGGGCGAGGGGACGGGGAGGGGACATGCGGGGACTCCGGAGGATATCCGCGCAATGTTAATGAGAACGAGTCGCATATTCAACAACAGGCGACCTTTCGCGCCTCGCGCCCTGACCGCCTTACGCCGCAGATACCCTTGCCACCCCGGCCGGACCGGCCGCGGCGTGGGCTCAGTGCGCCAGGCTGGCGGCGCTGCCCGGGCCCTCACCACGCACGTGGCGGTGGCGGAACAGCAGCAGAAACAGCACCGCCACCACCGCGGCATACAGCGCAAAGCTGATCCAGATGCCGTGCCAGTCTTTCGTGCCGTCGGGTGCGGTGAAGAACGCTTCGATCACCACGCCGGAAATGGAACTGCCGAGCACGGCGCCGAAGCCGTTCGTCATCATCATGAAAAGGCCCTGCGCGCTGGCGCGGATCGCCGGGTCGCTCTGCGACTCCACGAACAAGGAGCCCGAGATATTGAAGAAGTCGAACGCCATGCCGTAGACGATGCACGACAGCACGATCATCCACAGCCCCGGGCCCGGGTTGCCGTAGGCGAACAGGCCGAAGCGCAGCGCCCAGGCCGCCATCGAGATGAACATCACCGTCTTGATGCCGAAGCGCTTGAGGAAGAACGGAATGGCCAGGATGAACAGCGTTTCGGATACCTGCGAGATCGACATGATGATCGCCGGGTACTTCACCGCGATCATTCCCTGGTACGCCGGCTCGGTGGCGAAGTCGTGCAGGAAGGTGTCGCCGTAGGCGTTGGTCAGCTGTAGCGCTGCCCCGAGCAGCATGGCGAAGATGAAGAAGATCGCCATCTTGGCGTTCTTGAACAGCCTGAATGACGTCAGCCCCAGCGTGTCCAGCAGTGAGCCGCTGGACGCGATGCGCTCCAGCTTGGGCGGGCACGGCGGCAGACTGAACGCGTACAGGCCGAGCACGAGCGCCGCCGCTGCGGCCACGTAGAACTGGCCCGTGGTGGTCTCCAGCTTCAGCAGGCTCACCGTCCACAGTGCGGCGATGAAGCCCACCGTGCCCCACACGCGGATCGGCGGAAAGGTGGTCACCACATCAAGCCCGTCGCGCTTGAGCGCGTTGTAGGCCACCGCGTAGGAGAGCGCAATGGTGGGCATGTAGCAGCACATGTTCACCAGCATCACCCAGAACAGCACGCCGGGCCGATCGATCATCGGCACGATGCACAGCACGATGGCGCCGAGGATGTGCAGCAGGCCGTAGAGCTTTTCCGCGTTGATGTACTTGTCCGCCACCACGCCCATCAGCGAGGGCATGAACAGCGAGGCGATGCCCATGGTGGAGAAGATCGCGCCGAAGCTGGTGCCCGACCAGTGCTGGGTCTGGAACCACCACGTGCCGATGGTCAGCAGCCACGCGCCCCAGATGTAGTACTGGAAGAAATTGAGTACGGTGAGGCGGAGCTTGAGGCTCATGAGATGCGGATTCCCCTGTAAGGCCGGGGTCGATCCCGTGGCCATGATGTTCTATCAGATGAGGTTAGACGACGCTGGCGTCAGGCGGCAAGGTGCAATGCGGCAGGTTCGATCAGCCGGCTCGATCGGAGTCGGCCAGCGCATTTGCCACGCGCTCGCGCAGGAT
>DASUJJ010000079.1:0-15052 GCA_036279335.1 Dyella sp. | reverse complement strand
CGTCGGGGCGGACGATGTCCAGTCGGTCCGTGCTCATGGGCCGTTCCTCGTTGGATGGGAAATTAAAGACGCCTAGTGTCCCGCGTCCGGCGGAAAAAGTCCGCGGGTGCGTCAGGGGTTGCAGGCGTCGCAGTGCGCGGGATCGGCCGGGCCGTCGTCGCGCAGGCGCTGGTCGACGTGGCCGCAGCCGGCGCAGCGCCGCTCGTCGGCCAGCACCTGCCGGGTCGGCGCGCCGCACCCGCCGCAGGGCCGGCCGGGCCGGCGGGCGGAGACCACGAAGCCCGGCCGCGCGCAGGCCGGGCAGGGGCTGCGCCAGGCGCGCAGCAGGTCGATCGTGGCGCGGCGGATGCAGCGCATGCGCTGCGGGTTGCGGTGGGCGCGCATGTCGGTTTCCAGCGCGGCCGTGCCGCCGGCGGCGAGCGCGCGGCGCACCGCGTTGATTAACGTCTCGCGGTCGTACGCATCCTTGGCCAGCGCCACGGCGGGCGAGGGTTGGCCGTCGACCACGCCCATCACGATCACGCCCTGGCGGGGAAAGTCGACGCGCGCGGCGAAGGCCAGCGCGGCGTCGACGTTGTCCACCTGCGCATGGGCGAAGTGCCGGGCTGGTGCCTCGTGGCGACCGACCAGCTCCAGCCCGGTGACGCGATCGATCAGCACCACCTGCTCGCTGCCCCAGCCCACGAACGGCACCTGCGGATGCGGCCCGAAGCTGCCCTCGCTGGCCAGTCCGAGCCGCGCCTGCGGCAGCAGCTCGAAGCCGGCGCGGATTTTGGCTCGCGCGGTATCCAGCGGCGTGCCGACGCGCGCCACGTCGCGGCTGAAGGTGCCGAAGCGATCGGTGTCCAGCCACGGCGGCACCACTACGCGCACGCCGAGAAAGCGCTCCAGCAGCGGTGCGATGACCTGCTCCTTGCCGTGCATGGTGGCCAGCACGGCGGTCTCGCCGCGCAGCGAGGGCTCCATGTCGGCCATCAGAAGTAGCCTTCGAGCTTCTGCTGTTCGAGGCTGCCACCGCCCTCGCGGTCGGCCAGCCGGCCCTGGCGCTCCGAGCCGCTGGCGCGCGCGGTTTCGGCGATCACCGCGGGCAGGTCGCGCGCGTCCGAGGCGATCGCCCCGGTTACCGGCCAGCAGCCCAGCGTGCGGAAGCGCACCAGGCGCTGCGTGACGGTTTCGCCTGGCGCGAGGCGCATCCGCGCCGGGTCGTCCACCACCAACAGGCCGCCGCCGCGCTCGACCACCGGGCGCGGTGCGGCGAAGTACAGCGGCGCCAGCGCCAGCTCGCGGCGCAGCGCGTAGCCCCAGATGTCGAGCTCGGTCCAGTTGGACAGCGGGTAGGCGCGCAGCGACTGGCCCGGCGCCAGCCGCGTGTTGTAGAGGTTCCACAGCTCCGGCCGCTGCTGGCGCGGGTTCCAGGCGTGGGTGGCGCTGCGCACCGAGAACACGCGCTCCTTGGCGCGGGTGCGCTCCTCGTCGCGGCGCGCGCCGCCGAACACCACGTCATGGTGGCCGCGGTCCAGCGCCTGCTTCAGCGCGTCGGTGCGCATGGTGGTGGTGTAGACCTCGCCGTGGTCGAACGGGTTGATGCCGGCGGCGCGTCCGGCCTCGTTGGCGTACACGTGCAGCTCGAAGCGATGCGCCCGCGCAAACGCATCGCGAAACGCCAGCAGCTCGCGGAACTCCCAGGTGGAATCGACGTGCAGCAGCGGCAGCGGCGGCGGCGCGGGGTGGAACGCGCGCACCGCGAGGTGGGCCAGCACGGTGGAATCCTTGCCGCCGGAGAACAGCAGCACCGGGCGCTGCGCCTGCGCCACGCCCTCGCGCAGGATGTGGATCGCTTCGTTCTCCAGCGCGTCGAGGTGGCTGCCCAGGCGGCCGCCCGCGGCGTTCATGCAAAGCGTTCCCAGCGGCCGTCGATGCCGCGGCGCTGCAGGCTGCCGTCGCCGCCGGGCGGCAGCGCGAACAGATGCAGCCAGCCGTGCTCGACCAGTTCGCGCACGCCGGCCTGCTTGGCCAGCACCCGCTCGATCGCCTCGGTGGGCGCGGCCAGCACCGCGGTGAGCCGGCGCGGCTCGTGCACCAGCGTCGTGCCGTCGGACACCGACTGCCAGGGCAGGCCGCTGCGCAGGTGGCCGCCGGCGCCCTCCATCACGCCGACGCCGGCGACCACGTTGTGCAGGGTCTTGTTGCCGCTGCCGAAGGCGTCGTTGTCCACGCTGGAGGCGTAGTACTGCAGGTTGATCCAGCTGCCGACCACCATCGGCGCGGCCATGATCTGCTCCAGCACGCGGCCTTCCGGATCCTGCGCCCAGGTGTAGTCGTGCAGGAAGGCGCGGCCGCCGAGATCGAGCGCGCGGGTGGCCTCGCGCGGTGCGGCGATGAACGAGGCGCAGCCGGCCAGGCCCCATTCCGGCCGGGTCTGGCTCCAGTCCTGGCTGCGCGCCAGCAGGTCGCGCAGGCCGTCGGGCGAGGCGTCCAGCCCCAGCCGCGCGGCGCGCTCGGTGCGGGTGAGGACGCCCGCCTCGGCCAGCGCCTGCTCCAGGCGGGCAAGGTCGTCGGCGTGACTGGCCGGCACGGCATCGCGGTCGTACAGGGTGAGCGCGTCGGTGGTGGTGTCGTGCAGGCCGGCCACGAACACGGTGTCGGCGGGAATCACGATGCCGCGGGCGGCGAGGCCTTCGCGCACGTCGGCGTCGTTGAGCACGCGCGCGGCCAGCCGCGCGTTGGCGTCGCCGCTGTGGCCGCCGCAGGCGCCGCAGTCCAGGCCGCTGGCATAGGGGTTGTTGGTGCTGCTGGCGCCGTGGCCGGCCAGCAGCACCAGCCGCGCAAAGCGCTCGGTGAGCGACATGCCGCGCAGCAGGTTGGTGGCCAGCTCCAGCCGCGTGTCGGCGGGCGGCAGTTCGGGCGCGAAGTCCTCGCGGGTGCGGCCCTGCGGCGAGTGCCTGGCCAGCCCGAAACCGTCCAGCAGCAGGCGCGCGGCGTAGATCAGGCCCAGGCTTTCGACGAAGGCGAACGAGGCCACTGCCGCCCGCTTGAACGCCTGCCAGCCGGCGGCGCGCAGGTTGCGCTTGCGCAGCTGCACCAGCCGCTCCGCGTGATCGCTGTCGGAGCCGCGCTTGGGGTGTTCGTGCACGGTCAGCGGCGGTGCGAGCAGCGCCGGGCACTGCGCGCGGCCAGCGTCGCGGCCGAATGGGACGAAGGCGATCGGCATGCCGAAGAAGCCGGCAAAGCCCAGTGTCTGCGCGCCGGGCAGGCTGGCCTCCAGCGCGCGGCGGAACACTTCCGAGCGCACGTCGATGCAGAATGCGGCCTGCACCGGGGCGCGCGGCGTGGCGTCGCTGGTCGGCCGCGCCGCTGCCGTGGCAAGCGTGGCGGCGAGGCGGCGCTGCCCGGCGATCTCGTAGGCGTGCTGCATGATGGCGTCGACGGCAAAGGCGCGCGCCTGGCGTGGCGCGCGGTCGAGCGTGGCGTAGCGCTCGCGCGCCTGCGCCCAGGCGGTGGCCAGCGGGCTGCCGGCGCCGTCGCGACGCAGCGCGATCAGCTCCCACGCCAGACGCACCGCCAGCAGTTCGGCCAGCTGGTGGCCGCGACCGCCGTGCAGCTCGTCCTGCCAGTCGCGGTAGCGGGCGTGGCCGGCCCAGCCGCCCAGCGTGGCCAGCAGGCGCGCGAAGTAGTGCGGCAGCGCCTCGGCGGGCAGCGCCAGTTCGGCGACGGCGGTGGCGATGAGCGCGTCGGTGCGCTCGGGCAGCGCGCGCACCGCGGCGCGGAAGCCGCGCCAGCCGGCGCATTCCGGGCGACGGTCGAGCAACGCCTGCTCACGCCACGCCGCGTAGGGATCAAGCCCGCGCCACGGCGAGGCCCACATCGCCTGGCCCTGGTCGTAGTGCGCCGCCGCCCACTGCGCGAGCTGGGCGTCGGCCAGCGCTTCGTCGTCGTGGCCGTGCAGGGTGGCGGTGAGCGTCAGCACGCTGGGCAGCGCCTGCCCGGTCGGATCGTGCGGCTGCGCCAGCTCGTGCTTCAGCTCGGCCACGCTGGCCGGGCGCTGCGGGCTGGCGGCGGCCTGGCGCAGCGCGTCGGCGAGGTCGGCGTCGGTGATCTCGCCGCGGGCGAGCGCCTCGGCGTGGAAAGCGCGCGGCGGGGTGATCCGCGCGCCGTCGGTGGCGGCCAGCCGGCGGGCGGCCTCGGCGAACGGCAGGCCGGTGAGGCCGAGGAACGGGTTCACCGCCACGAAGTGGGACAGTGGCCACAGCGGCGCCACCTGGCGGCAGGCCTGCTCGACCGCGGCGTGGATCGTCGCGTGGTCGCTTGCCTGGTCGGTGGTCACAAGGTCGGGTGTGCGCAACATCACGTTCATCGCTGGGCCTCCGCGCGCGGCGCGATCCGGGGCGTGGGGGGATGGTCGAACGGGTGCCACAGCAGCGCGTCCACGTACAGGCTCTGGCTCAGGTGCACGTAGGCGGCGCGCCAGCCGGGCCGCGCCTGCAGGCGCTCGGGCAGCAGCTGCATCAGGGCGATCACCGCAAAGGCGATCAGTGTCGGTACGAGAATCGCCCAGGTGACCCAGCTGGCCGCCGGCGCGGCCGGCACGCTGCTGCCCAGTGCGGCACCGGTGATGGCGTGCAGTGCGGCGTAGGCCAGCATGGCCACCGCGGCCAGCAGCAGGCCACGCGCGAGGTTGGCGCCGGGGCGCTGCGCCGGCGTGGCGCGCGCCAGCAGCATGCCCGCACCGATCGCCACCAGCAGGCCCAGCGCGCGGGTCGCCGCCGGCTCGTCGGCAATGCGGTCCATCACGGGGCGCAGCGCCAGGTACAGCACGATCGCCAGCACCGGGCCCAGCGCGCGGGCCGGGCCGGCGGTGGCCGGTGCGGCGGCGCGGCGGCGCGCCACCGCATCCACCGCGGTGCCCGAGGCGAGGAAGCCGTGCGCCTTGTAGAACGAGTGCGCGATCAGGTGCAGCAGCGCCAGCGGGAAGGCACCCAGGCCGCATTCGAGCAGCATCAGGCCCATCTGCGCGATGGTCGACCAGGCCAGCGAGGCCTTGATGCTGGTCTGCGTCAGCATCACCAGCGAACCGTACACCGCGGAGATCGCGCCGATCGCGGCCAGCAGGTGCATCGCCGCGGGTACCGCCACCAGCACCTCGGCGAAGCGGATCGCCAGGAAGCCGCCGCCGTTGACGATGCCGGCATGCAGCAGCGCCGATACCGGGGTGGGCGTGTCGATGATGTCCGGCAGCCACCCATGCGCCGGGAACTGGGCGGACTTGAGCGCGGCGGCCAGCACCAGCAGCACCGCGGCGACCGACAGCGCCGGGCCGGCGTGATCCATCGCGTGGACGTGCTCCAGCACGACGGCGAGATCCGCGCTGCGGCAGATCCAGGCCAGCAGGGCGAAGGCACCGAGGATGCAGGCGTCGCCGGTGCGGGCGACGATGAATTTGCGCCGCGCCGCGCGGCGCGCCGCGTCGCGCTCGGGGTAGAACAGCAGCAGCCGGTGCAGCGCCAGGCTGGTGGCGATCCACGCGGCCGCCATCAGCGCGAGGTTGCCGGCCACCATCAGGGTCATCACGGCGGCCAGGGTCAGGCACAGCTCGCCGAGGAACAGGCCGCGGCGCGGGTCGCCCTCCAGGTAGGTGCGGCTGTAGCGCAGCACGATCACGCCAATGAACGCCACCAGCAGGAACAGGCTGGTGCCCAGCACGTCCAGCCGCACCGAGATGCCCGCCCCGTGCCACACCGCCAGCGAGGCGGACAGTGGCCCGCGCGCCAGCGCGAGGGCAAACGCCGCCAGCGCCAGCAGCACGGAGACGGCGCCGGCCGCCTGGATCGACGCCCACGACGCGCGCCGCCGCCCGGCGGCGTCGCCCATCGCCAGCAGCGCGGCGAGCACGAATGAGACGGGGGCGAGCAACACAAACAGGAGGGTCATCGGTCGTTTCTGGGTAGGAAAACCGATAAAACTTTAACGGAGCGCGTTCATTCCATAAAATTCATAATATGAACAACATGGATACATAAAAGAGAACGTTCATGGCCGCGCTCAACTACAACCACTTGCGCTACTTCTGGGCGGTCGCCCATGAGGGCAACCTCACCCGCACCGCCGAAAAGCTGCATGTCTCGCAGTCGGCGCTGTCGATCCAGATCCGCAAGCTGGAGGAACAGCTCGGTCATCCGCTGTTCGAGCGCACCGGCAAGCAGCTGGTGCTGACCGAGGCCGGCCGCATCGCGCTGGAGCACGCCGACGCCATTTTCAGCGCGGGCGGCGAGCTGCTCAGCATGCTGCGTCACCGCACCGGTACGCGCCGGCAGATCCTTCGCGTGGGCGCACTGGCCACGCTGTCGCGCAACTTCCAGATGGCCTTCCTGCGGCCGCTGCTGGGGCGCGAGGAGGTGGAGCTGGTGCTGCGCTCGGGCACCACCACCGAGCTGCTGCATGCGCTGGAATCGCACCGGCTCGACGTGGTGCTGATCAACATGCCGCCGCAGCGCGACGCGGCCACGCCGTGGATTTCCCATCCGATCGCCGAGCAGCCGGTCAGCCTGATCGGTGCCGCCGCGCACGCCGGCGGCGGGCTTGCGCTGGAGCAGCTGCTGGCGCGCGAGCCGCTGGTGCTGCCCACGCTGGAAAGCAGCATCCGCCTCGGCTTCGACTCCCTGGTCGACCGGCTCGGCGTGCGCGTGCGCATTGCCGCCGAGGTGGAGGACATGGCGATGATGCGTCTGCTCGCCCGCGAGGGCATCGGGCTGGCCGTGGTGCCGCCCATCGTGGTGCGCGACGAGCTGGCCAACGGCAGCCTGGTCGAACTGGCGCAACTGCCCGAACTCAGCGAGACGTTTTTCGCGGTGACGCTGAGCCGGCGCTTCCCCAATCCGCTCACGCGCGAACTGATCGGCTCGTTTTCGCCGGTGCCGCCCGAGGCGGCCGCTTGAACGCGCCTGGGCGCGGTCGCGCAAGGCGCAACGAAAAGGGCGGCATCTTTCGATGCCGCCCTTTTGCCCGGTAGAACACCCGGGCCGACCGATGCTTCAGCCGTTCGATGCGTTAGCCGCGACGACCGCGACGCATGCCGCCAAAGATCAGCGAGAGCACGAACAGCACCAGGAACACCACGAACAGGATCTTGGCGATGCTGGCGGCGCCGGCGGCGATGCCGGTAAAGCCGAACACGGCGGCGATCAGGGCGATGACGAGAAATACGATGGCGTAATGAAGCATGGGGTGTCTCCTGTGGGTGCCCGATGCGCGCTGCTGCGAATGCGGCGCGCGGACCTGGGCGATCAGTGGTGCAAGGTTTTCTGGAATTCGTTTACCTGGGCTTCCGCCTCGTCGCGGGCGATGCCGTAGCGCTCCTGCAGTTTGCCTGCGAGGTATTCGGCGCTGCCTTCGGCGCGGGTCAAATCGTCGTCGGTGAGCTTGCCCCACTTCTTCTTGATGCTTCCGCCGAGCTGTTTCCACTGGCCTTTGATGGTGTCCTGATTCATGGCGATGACCTCATTGGCTTGAAAAGGGCGGCGAGGCGGCAAGGGCCCGTCGCATGCGCAGTGGACTGGAGTGGGCGTGAAGAGGGTGTGCGCCGATGCCGGCCCGCACGCTGTGCGTTCACCTATGCGCTTGCCGGGCTCACTGCGTCTTCGCGCGCGCTGCACACCCGGCGTCATCGTGGCGAACGCATTCCCCTCGCCACCGGCGCGCACGGCCAGGCGCGTTGCGGTGTCGGCGGGCCATCGTCGAAACGCGGTGGTGCATTCACCCAGCCCCCTCTTCCTGCCGGTGCCTGCGGGCTGGTGGGGAACCTGTCGGGGCACCGCGGGCTTGCGGTGTTCTTCGGCCCTGCGAAGGCAGGCGCCAGGGCATGCCGCGATGTCCGCACAAAAAAAGAGGCGCCCGGGGGCGCCTCGCCTGACTGCATCGCTGAATCCGCGATCAGCTGGAGGACTTCACCTCGAACGAGCGGGTCGACACCGGCTTGCCGTCCAGCGCGATCTCCACCGTGTACTTGCCCTCGGGCCAGGCATTGGGATTCTGGATCTTGAACGTGGTGACCGCCGGGCCGGAGGTGGCGATCGACTGGCTGATCGCGCTGACCAGCTGGCCCTTGCCTTCGTCGTAGGTCCAGCGCGCGCTGAGCGTGGCGCCATCGGTGCGGCCGCTGGTCTCGACGCTGGCGTAGATCGCCTTCTGCGTGGCGGCAATGGTGTTGGTCGGCTGGTTCACCGTATGCGCGGCGTTCACCGCGTCACCGATCACCACCTTGCTTACCGCAAACAGGTCGCTGGCGGCCGGGGCCGTGCTGGCGGTGGTGCTGGCCGGAGCGGGCGGGGCGCTGCCGGGCACGGCCGGCGCGGCGGAGGTCGAGCTCGGCGCGGGTGCCGTGCTCGCCGGTGCGGGCGCTATCACCGGCGCCGTGGGCGCCACGCCAGCCGTGCTGGCGGCGGCGGGCGCCTCGGTGCTGGCGTCGTGCTTGCCGCACGCGCTGAGCATCAGCAGGCCGCTGGCGGCCACGCAGCACAGAAGGAGGGAGCGAGCGGACGTGTTCATGGGGATTTACCGTGTTCAGGACTTGGGGGTGGGGACGGGCAGCCACGCGCGCGGCGCGCGGCCAGGGCGCCGAAACTAGCCCCCGCCAACTGAAGCCCTGATTACCGGAGGTGCGTGCCTGCGGGAACCCTCGCGGGCCGTTACTGCCGCGCGCCGCGCAGGTTCACCGGCACCGCCGGCGTGCTGCTGCGGAAGGGATTGATGTCCAGCCCGCCGCGCCGCGTGTAGCGCGCGTACACGCTCAGCTGCTCGGGCGCGCAGCGCGCCATCAGATCGACGTAGATGCGCTCCACGCACTGCTCGTGGAATTCGTTGTGCGTGCGGAACGAGACCAGGTAGCGCAGCAGCCCTTCGCGATCGATCGGACGGCCGCGGTAGCGGATCTGCACGCTGCCCCAGTCCGGTTGCCCGGTCACCGGGCAGTTCGAGCGCAGCAGGTCGGACACCAGCGTTTCGTCGATCACCTCGGCATCGTGCGTGCTCAGGTAATCGGACTTGGGCGGGCCGTAGTCGTCGATGTCCAGCGGCTGGTCGTCGATGGAGGCGCCGCCCAGGTCGCGCACCGCGTGGATCACCGCCGAGGGCACGCTTAGCTCCACCTTCACCTCGGCGCCGGCGGCGGCGGAGAGATCGCGTTCCAGCGTGGTGATCAGGGTGGGCGTGTCGGCCATGCGCTCCTGCGCAAAGCCGTTGAGGTAGAGCTTGAACGACTTCGACTCGATGATGTTCGGCGAGGTCGCCGGCACGCGGATTTCCACCAGCGCCACCATCGGCTTGCCGCGCGCGTCCAGCC
The DNA here is from genome assembly GCA_036279335.1 of Dyella sp. Lineage (GTDB taxonomy): Bacteria > Pseudomonadota > Gammaproteobacteria > Xanthomonadales > Rhodanobacteraceae > Dyella_A. The sequence continues at coordinate 5,718 of DASUJJ010000079.1, read as the reverse complement.
ACGAGAACTCGTAGGCGTTCCACACGTCCACGCCGTGGAACGGCAGCGGCGTGGCCACGCCGATCTCCGCGCGCTTGGCCGCGCGGGGAATCGGAAACAGCAGCGAGGGATCGTAACGATCGGCGTAGACGGTGGTCTTGCCGAGCTGGGAGTCGTCGGGCGTATTCATGCGCAAAGTGTAATGGCCGGGCATGACCGGGCCGCGACGCGCATCGCGCCTGCGACGTCGCGCCCCGGCCGCGATGCGCGGCGGGGCGCGATCGCGCGATCAGGCGTTGACGGCGGCCATCATCGCCTCGGGGTAACGCGTGCCGGCGGCCGCATCGGGCGGGAACACGGCGTTGATCTCGGCCAGCTCGGCGGCGCTCAGGCTCACATGCAGCGCGTCGAGGTTCTCGTCCAGCCGCGAGCGGCGCTTGGTGCCGGGGATCGGCACGATGTCCTGGCCCTGCGCCAGCACCCAGGCCAGCGCCAGCTGCGCGGGCGTGCAGCCCTTGCGGTTGGCCAGCACCTGCACCTGCTCGACCAGCGCCAGGTTGCGCGCGAAGTTCTCGCCCTGGAAACGCGGGCTGTGGCGGCGGTAATCGTCGGCGGCGAAATCCTCCGGCGCGGTGATCGCGCCGGTGAGGAAGCCGCGGCCCAGCGGTGAGTACGCCACCAGCGTCACGCCGAGGCGGCGGCAGGCGTCGAGCATGCCGTTGCTTTCCGGATCACGCGTCCACAGCGAGAACTCGCTTTGCAGCGCGGCGATCGGGTGCACCTTGCAGGCGCGCTCCAGCGTGGCGCCGGAGGCTTCGGACAGGCCCAGGTAACGCACCTTGCCGGCGCGCACCAGATCGGCCATGGCGCCCACGGTTTCCTCGATCGCCACCGCCGGATCGACGCGGTGCTGGTAGTACAGGTCGATCACTTCCACGCCAAGGCGCTTGAGGCTGGCGTCGCAGGCGGCGCGCACATATTCCGGACGCCCGCTGATGCCGCGCACGGTGGGGTCGTTGGGATCGCGCACGATACCGAACTTGGTGGCGAGCACCACTTCGTCGCGGCGCCCCTTGATCGCCTGACCCACCAGCACTTCGTTGGTGTGCGGGCCGTACATGTCGGCGGTGTCGAGCAGGGTGACGCCGCGATCGAGCGCGTGGTGGATGGTGGCGATCGACTCGGCGTCGTCGCGCCCGCTGTAGAAATCGCTCATGCCCATGCAGCCGAGGCCGAGGGCGGAAACCGGCGGGCCGTTGCGACCGAGTGTGCGCATCTGCATGAGCGTGCTCCTTGTGTGGGTGGGATGGCGGCGCGCGTGGCGCCTATCAACCGATTATTTTGCGCGCCAGCCCGTGATGGATAAATGATCAATAATGGGTAACACCATTCCATGGACATGAACAATCATGGATCGCATCGAAGCCATGCGCCTGTACACGCGCATCGTCGAACTGGGCAGCTTCACCGCCGCGGCCGACGACCTCAACCTGCCGCGCGCCACCGTCACCCACGCGATCAAGCGGCTGGAAGCGCGCCTCGGCGCCCAGCTGCTGCAGCGGACCACCCGCCGTGTCCGCACCACCCGCGATGGCGAGGTGTACTACGGCCACTGTCGCCGCCTGCTGGCCGATCTCGACGAAGTGGAGGCCGACTTCCGCGAGGCCGCCACTGTGCCCAAGGGCCGGCTGCGCGTGGACCTGCCCGGCGCGTTCGCCCGCCTGCGCGTGCTGCCGCATCTGCCGGCGTTCTGCGCGCGCTATCCGCAGATCGAGCTGGACATCGGCACCGGCGACCGCTTCGTCGACCTGCTGCGCGAGGGCGTCGACTGCGTGCTGCGCGCCGGCGAACTGGGTGATTCGGGGATGATCGGTCGCCAGGTGGGCCGGCTCACGCAGGTGACGATGGCCAGCGCCGCTTACGTGCGCCAGCACGGAGCGCCGCGCACGCTGGCCGAGCTGTCCTCCGGCCACGTGGCGGTGAACTGGGCCTCGCCCACCACGCGACGGGTCGAGCCGCTGGAGTTCATGGTCGGCAAGCGGCGGCGCGAGATGGTGCTGCCCTCGCGCGTCACCGTCAGCGGCGTGGACGCCTACCTGGGCTGCTGCGAAGTGGGGCTGGGCATCGCGCAATTCCCGCGTTACCACGTGGCGGACGCGCTGGCCGCCGGCCGCATGGTCGAGCTGCTGCCGGACACCCCGCCGCCCGCGCTGCCGATGACCGTGCTCTACCCGCAGCAACAGCAGATGCCGGCGCGGCTGCGTGTGTTCGTGGACTGGCTGGCGGAGCTGTTCGCCGCCCACGGGTTGGAGTGAGGCAAGGCGCTGACGAGGCTCGTGGCGTTCGCGGCCGTCGAGCTGCATCTGCCGCTGAAGCGCATCGTGGCTGAAGCCCCTCCCTCGAGAACAGGCGGGATTCCGCATGTCGCGGGAGCGGCTTCAGCCGCGACAGGTGTTCAGCGAAAGCCGCGCTGCGGAGCGGCGTCGCCCATCGTTGTCTCGGTGAGCGCCACGCCCATGGCAGCCAGCGCGGGGCGCTGCTCGGCGAGCGGCAGGCGCACGATGCGGTCTTCCATGGCGGCGAGTTTCTGCATCGCCGGCAGCGCCATCACCGCGGTGACCAGTGCGACCATGCGCGGCCAACGCGCGGCATCGATGGCGTACTTCACGAACGCCGCGGTGCGGAAGAAGCTGGCGAGCGTGAGGTCGGCGATCGACAGCGCGCCGAACGCGAACCCCGCCGACGGCAGCTGCGCTTCGAGGTAATCCAGCGCGGCGGGAATCTCCTCTTCGCGCGCGCGGCGCACCATCGCCTCGTCGGCCTCCTCGCGAAACAGGAAGCGCCTGGCGCCGAGTTGGAAGAACAGTTTCCAGATCAGCACATCGCCCAGGTGCGTATCGGCGTATTCCTCCAGCCAGCGTGCGCGGGCCCGGTCGGCGAGATCGGCCGGATACAGCGCAGGCGCGGGGTGGCGCTCTTCCAGGTACTGGCAGATCACGCTGGAGTCGTTGAGCACCAGCTCGCCGTCGATCAGCACCGGGATGCGCCGCAGCGGGCTGAGCCGGGAGAATTCCTGGTTGCCGACGAACGGCGCGATCGGATCGATGCGGTACGCCACGCCCTTGAGTTCGAGCACCGCCAGCACCTTGCGCACGTAGGGCGAGATCGGGCTGCCGATGACGCTGACGGGCTCGGACATGGCGCAACTCCTGCGGCTCGATGGCGAAGCGGGCAGGGTGCGACGGCGCCGCGCGAGGCGTCAAGGCGGCCTTGTCGACAGGACTTCTGGCAGGGGTCCGCCTGCATGGGCCGGACTAGGATCAGAGAGTTGGGCAGCGACAGGGGCGTGCCGGGCGTCCACCTGGCGGACGCGCCGCAGGTCGGAAAAGTGCTGCCCCGGTCATTCCGGCGCCTGCGGGCGTCTGCCTTCACGTCAGCGGAGTCCATCCATGTCATTTCCCCTCGGTACACCGCGCCTGCTCGCCGCGCTGGTGCTGGCCAGCCTGTCCACCGGCGCGTACGCCAGCGGCCGCACGCTCACCGACGCCGATTACGCGCGCGCCGAACAGTTCGTCAACTACAAGGCGATTCCGCTGGTCGATCACGCCGTCACCCGGGTGAACTGGCTCGACGACACGCATTTCGTCTACGTCGACCATGACGCCAACGGCGACCGCTACGTGCGCATGGATACCGCCACCGGCCAGGCCGCACCGCTGTTCGATCAGGCGAAGGTCGCCGCGGCGCTGGGCCAGCTCGCCGGCGGCAAGCCGCTGGAGGCGAACAAGCTCGGCCTGCGCGACATCACGCTCACCGCCGACGGTCGCTACCAGTTCAACCTGCGCGGCAAGACCTACGTGTGCAGCGCCGACGCCAGCTGCGCCAAGCCGGCCAAGACGGCGGCGGGCGACGAGCCTGGCGCGCTGTCGCCGGACAAGAAGAGCGAGGCCTTCATCCGCGACTGGAACCTGTGGGTGCGCGACGTCGCCACCGGCAAGGAGACCCAGCTCACCACCGACGGCGTGGAGAACTTCGGCTACGCCACCGACAACGCCGGCTGGAAGCACACCGATAACGCCATCGTGGAGTGGTCGCCGGACTCGACCAAGATCGCCACCTTCCAGCAGGACCAGCGCAAGACCGGCAACATGTACATGGTCTCCACCAACGTGGGCCATCCGAAGCTCGAAGCGTGGAAATACCCGCTGCCGGGCGACAAGGACGTGACCATGATCGAGCGCGTCATCATCGACGTGCCGACGAAGAAAGTGGTGCGGCTGGACATGCCGCCCGACCAGCACCGCTCCACCCTGTGCGACGACGTCAGCTGCGGCCCCGACGGCGGCTGGGACGACGTCAAGTGGGCGCCGGACGGCAAGACGCTGGCCTTCGTCTCCACCTCGCGCTTCCACAAGCACGAGTGGTTCCGCATCGCCGACGCCGCCACCGGCAAGGTGCGCACCGTGTTCGAGGAGAGCGTGCCGACCTACTACGAGAGCGGCATCGGCCGCGCGAACTGGGCCTACCTGCCGGCCACCCACGAAGCGGTGTGGTATTCCGAGCGCAGCAACTGGGGCCAGCTGTATCTGTATGACCTGGACACCGGCAAGCTCAAGCACGCCATCACCACTGGCCAAAGCGTGGTCACCGAGATGCTCAAGGTCGACCCCAAGACCCGCACCGTGTGGTTCGAGGCGGTGGGCCGGCAAAAGGGCATGGACCCGTACTTCAGCCAGTTCTACAAGGTGAGCCTGGACGGCGGCGAGCCGACCCTGCTCACCCCCGAGCCGGCCAACCACGACATCAGCCTGTCGCCCGACGGCGCCAGCTTCGTCGACGCGTATTCCACCCCCAGCGTGCCGCCGGTCACCGTGCTGCGCGCCAGCAGTGACGGCCACACGCTGGCCACCGTGGCCAAGGCTGACCTGAGCCGCCTGCAGGCCACCGGTTGGGTGCCGCCGGTGCCGATCACGGTGAAGGCGCGCGACGGCAAGACCGATCTGTACGGCCTGATGTTCAAGCCGACGCATTTCGACCCGTCGAAGAAGTACCCGGTGGTGGACTACATCTACCCCGGTCCGCAGGTCGGTTCGGTCGGCTCGCGCAGCTTCTCCGCCGCGCGCGGCGATCACCAGGCGCTGGCCGAGCTGGGCTTCATCGTGGTGGCGATCGACGGCATGGGCACGCCGTGGCGCTCCAAGTCGTTCCACGACACCTGGTACGGCGACATGGGCGACAACACCCTGCCGGACCAGGTTGCCGGCCTGAAGGAACTGGGCCAGCGCAACCCGTGGATGGACCTCACCCGCGTGGGCATCTGGGGCCATTCCGGCGGCGGCAATGCCTCCACCGATGCGATGTTCCGCTACCCGGATTTCTTCAAGGTGGGCTGGTCCGAGAGCGGCAACCACGACAACCGCAACTACGAGGACGACTGGGCCGAGAAGTACCAGGGCGAGCTCATCGTGGCCAAGGACGGCACGAGCAACTACGACGACCAGGCCAACGAAAACCACGCGGCCAATCTCAAGGGTCACCTGATGCTCGCCCACGGCACCATGGACGACAACGTGCCGCTGTCCAACACGCTGCTGGTGGCCGACGCGCTGATCAAGGCCAACAAGGATTTCGACCTGCTGCTGATCCCCAACGTGCATCACGGCTACGGCAAGGACGACACCGCCTATGCGATGCGCCGGCGCTGGGACTACTTCGTGCGCAACCTCGCCGGCGACACGC
>DASUJJ010000078.1:0-4272 GCA_036279335.1 Dyella sp. | reverse complement strand
GCGCGCTCCTACATGGGGCGGACATCCTGGCTCGCTCATGGGCCGGGCGCGAGGCGCTGTAGGAGGCCACCCTGTGGCCGACGGCATTTCGCTGTGCATCGACTTGCCGGTCGCGCGCAGGGCGCGCTCCTACATGGGGCGGACATCCTGGCTCGCTCATGAGCGGGGCGCGAGGCACTGTAGGAGGCCACCCTGTGGCCGACCGGGTATTGCTGCGCATCGACATGCCGGTCGCGCGCAGGGCGCGCTCCTACATGGGGCGGTGATCGCGGCGGGAGGCCAGCCGGTCGGCCAGTCGCGTGGGCTCGGGCAGCTTGTAGCCGCGGCCGCAGGCGAGCACGCGCTCCACCGCCGTGGCGTGGCTTACCCGGTGACCGGGCGAGACGATGAGCGGGTGGATGCCGTCCTTGCTGCGCAGCGCGGTGCCGATCACCTGCCCGCGGTGCATCAGCGGCGCACGTTCGCCGCGCGAGGTTCCGACCGGGTCGTGGGCGCCGACGAGGATCTTCTTCGCCACGCCGATCGTGGGCAGGTCGGTGACCACGCCCAGATGCGCGGCGTTGCCGAGCCCCCGCGGATGCGCCACGCCGTGGCCGTCGACGAGGATCAGGTCGGGCACGTGGGGCAGCTGCGCCAGCGCGGAGAGCATGGCGGGCAGCTCGCGGAACGAGAGCAGGCCGGGAACGTACGGCATCCGCGTGGGCAGCCGCGCCACCACCTCGGCCAACGGCTGCATGGTGGCCGCATCGAGCAGCACGGCGGCGGCGCGGGTGATGGCGCCGCCTTCCTCGAAGCCCACGTCGACGCCGGCGACAAGGCGCGGCGGCGAACTGTCGTCTTGCAGCCGCACGCGGCCAGCAAGCTCGGTCTGCAAGGCACGCGCGGCGCGCCAATCGCCGTCCCAGGCGAGCAGGTAAGGCGGGATGTCGAAAGGATGGCTCATGGCAGCAGCCTGAATGCCCGCTGGGGAAAGCCTCGTCAAGACAGTCGCGGCGATTGACCGCCCGCGGGGCGGCTCCGATCATGCCCGGATGCCTCGCCTCGCCCCCCTTCTGCTGCTCCTGCTGCTCGCCTTTGGCAGCAGCTCCGCCCTTGCCCGCCAGGACGTTGCGCCTGACGCGCCGTCGGCCACTCCATCGCAGCGACTGGACCAGCTGCGCAGCCAGCTCGACGACATCAAGAAGGCTCTCGGCGACAAGCCCGATACCCAGCAGCTGGCCGACCTGCGCGGGCAGGCGCTGGAGGTGCAGGACCAGGCCGGCGAAGTGGCCGGCAGCTTTGCCCCGCAGGTGCAGAACCTGCAGGCGCAATTGGCCGTGCTGGGACCGGCACCCGAAAAAGGGGCGCCGCCGGAAGCGCCCGAAGTCAGCGCACAGCGGCGCAAGCTGGACAAGGCGCAGGCCGAGGTCGATGCCCAGGTGAAGCAGGCGCAGCTGATGGGCCAGGAGGCCGCGCAGCTTGCCTCGCTGCTTTCCGACCAGCGGCGCAATGCCTTCCAGGCGCGCCTCGCCGAGCGCACGGCCACGCCGTTCAGCACCGCGTTCTGGGCCGATCCGCTGCGCAGCCTGCCCTCGGACCTGCGCCGCCTGCGCGCGCTGGGCGGCGATCTGCACAGGGCGATCCTCGACGCCTGGCTGCCGGCCAACCGCACGCCGTTCCTGGCTTGCCTGATCGCCGCCGCGCTGCTGCTGGGCATCGGACGCTGGCTGCTCGAGCGTCAGCTGCTGCGCATCAGCCAGCATCGCGTCGGCGCCGGCCGCCTGCGCCGCAGCGGCCTGGCGCTGGCGATAGCCCTGCTCACCGCGCTCAATACCGGGCTCGCTGCACAGCTGATCTACTGGTCGGTGAACTGGAACGGGCTGCTGGACGATGACCTCACCACGCTGGCCCACCAGATGGTGCGGCTGGTGCTGCTGAGCGCGTACGTGGCCGGCCTGGGTCGTGCACTGCTTTCGGCGATGCGCCCAAGCTGGCGCCTGCCCGACCTCGCCGATGACGAGGCCATGGCGCTGCGACCGTTCCCGTGGCTGCTGGCGGTGAGCATTGCCCTGCTCGGCACCGTCGAACTGGTGAACCACTCGATCAGCGCCAGCCTGCCGGCCAGCGTGGCCACGCGCGGCTTGATCGCCCTGGTCACCGCGGTATTGATCGGCGCGATCTTGCTGCGCCAGAGCCGCGCGCGGCGCGTGCTGGCGGCCACGGGTGCACCGCCGCCAAGCCGCCCGCTGTGGATCGGTATCGGCCTGGGCGCCCTCGCACTCGCTTCGGTGACTTCCCTGCTGGCGGTGGCCACCGGATACATCGCGCTGGCGTTCTTCGTGGCGATCAACGCGGTGTGGATCAGCGTGGTGGTCGCCTCGCTGTACCTGTTCATGCACGTGCTCAACGACACCTGGGAGCTGCTGCTGGCGCCCAAGGGCAACACCGGGCAGCGGCTGCAGACGGCGTTCGAGCTGGAGCCGGAGCGGCTGCAACAGACGCGCGCGGTGCTCTGCGGCCTGACCCGCGCACTGGCCGTACTGCTGGGCATCAGCGCGGTGGTGTCGCGATTGGGTGCCAGTCCGGAAGACCTCACCTCCAGCCTCGGCAGCATGCTCGGCGGGCTCACGTTCGGCGAGATGACGCTGGCCCCTCGCGACGTGTTCAAGGCCATGCTGGTGCTGGTGGCAGGGCTCATGGTGGTGCGCATCATCAAGCGCTGGCTCGACCAGGAGCTGCTGCCCAACACGCGGCTCGACGCGGGCATGCGCATGTCGATGGTGACCCTGCTCGGCTACGTGGGCGGCGTGCTGGTGTTCGTGATGGCGCTGGCGACGCTGAAGGTCAGCCTGCAGAACATCGCGTGGATCGCCAGCGCGCTGTCGGTGGGCATCGGTTTCGGCCTGCAGGCGATCGTGTCGAACTTCATCTCCGGGCTGATCCTGCTGGCCGAGCGCCCGGTGAAGGTGGGCGACTGGGTGAGTCTCAGCGGCGTGGAGGGCGACATCCGGCGCATCAACGTGCGCGCCACCGAGATCGAGCTGTGGGACCGTTCCACCATGATCGTGCCGAACTCGCAGCTGATCACCCAGAACGTGCGCAACGTGACCCAGGCGAACGCGCTGGGGCGGGTGAAATTCAGCGTGCCGATGCCGCTGGATACCGACGCGGCGCGCGCGCGCGATCTCATCCTGGAGGCACTGGCTGCGCACTCGGCAACGCTGGACACGCCCGCGCCCTTTGTGCACCTGGACAGCATCGACGCGGGCAATCTGGTGTTCAGCGCGTATGCCTACACGCGCAGCCCACGCGACGCCGCCACCGTGAAGAGCGACCTGCAGTTTGCCGTGCTGGCCAAGCTGCGCGAACAGAACCTGCCGCTGATCCGCGCGCAGGACATGGTGGTGCGCACGGTGCGACCGCCGCGCGAGCAACCTGCGACAGGTGGCGGGGAGGACGCTCCGCTCCCTTCCCCCTGATCGGCTTCGTCGGTTGGCAGAGAGGGCTCGAGCGTAGAGCTTCGGAGCATGCCGTGATGCCGCGTCGCCTCCTCTCCCCTGAACAGCTTCACCGTTCGGGGGAGAGGGTCGGGGTCAGGGGCGCCTTTGCTCTTACGCAGGCGACCACCACCCACAAAGATCACCAGCCCAAACCGCCCCCTCACCCAACCCTCTCCCCCGAGCAAGCTCAGGGGAGAGGGCTCAAGCGTGGGGCTTCCAGGTATGCGGGATGCCGCTCTGCTCCCCCTCCCCCGAACAGCTTCACCGTCGGGGGAGAGGGCTAAAGCGTGGGGCTTCGGGGTATGCGGGGATGCCGCTCTGCTCCCCCTCCCCCAGGCAATCACTCAAGGCGTCGCGGCTTTCTTCGGCTGCTGCGCGCCCGGGCGCGCCACGGCGTACATCGACCAGGCGATCTGCTTGAGCAGGCCCTGGCGGTCTTGGCCGATGGCGTAGAGGTCGAAGTGGCTGCGACCGGGAATGAAGCGGAACTCGGACTTCGCGCCAAGCCCATCGAGCACGGCCTTGAGCTTGTGCGCGGCGCCGTCGAGATAGAACGTGTCGGCGGTGCCCACGTACAGGTGGATCTTGCCGTCGAGGTCGCCCTTGAGCCTGGGCCACTGGTGCTGCAGGCGGTAGGCGATGTCGTAGTGGTCGCGCCAGTAATCGACCACCGCCGGGTCGACGTCGCCGGTGTCGCGGTCGAACATCGGCAGCGGGCGGCCATCGGCGCCGCGTGGCGAGAACACCCACTCGAACGAGGCCATCTGCCCGCCGTAGGGGCCCAGCACGCGCT
>DASUJJ010000077.1:0-10348 GCA_036279335.1 Dyella sp. | reverse complement strand
TTTCGAAGTGGGAGTGTCGGGGCTGAAGCCTCTCCCACAGGTGGGCAGCTTGCCATTTCGAAGTGGGGGTGTCGGGACTGAAGCCCCTGCTGCGGGTGTGCCACGGGGCTGCTCCCCTGTGGGAGCGACTTCAGTCGCGACGGTGGTGCGGCTCCGCATTCGCCGGGAACCATAGCGACAAAAAGCAAACGGCGGGCTGCTGCCCGCCGTTTTCCGTCCCTGGGTCGAACTCCCTTCCGATAACCGTTCACCGCCATGCCTGTCGCATCGTGCGACAGGCATGGGGCAATGCTTAGAACTTCACTTCACCGAACACGCCGATCTCGTCCGTCTTCACGTTCTGCACGTGCGGCGGGATCGGGGTGCCGACCGACTTCTCGCCTTTCTCGTGCTTGTACACGGCGGCCAGCTTGAAGCCCTTGGTGATGTCGAACTCGACGCCGGCGTTGTAGTAGGTGTCCTTGGCATTGCTGTCGAGGTCCTTGCTCAGCTTGGCGCTGTCATAGCGGGCAAACAGGGTCACGCCATCGGCAACCACCACGCTGCCCCACAGCGAGTAACCATCGGACTTGTCCGACACCGGCGACAGGATGGTGTTCCAGTCCTTCGCGGTGAAGTACTCGGCACCGACGCGCACCGTCTTGTCGGCATAGGCGATCATCACGTCGCCGCGGGTGGCCGTGTTCGAGGCATTGACCGTCTGCACTTCCTGACCGCGATGGCCGCTGTAGCCGCCCACGGCGATGATCATGTTCTCGAACGGCACGAAGCCGACGCGACCCTCGAAGTCCACGCCCTTGCTGCGGCCCGGATTCTTGTAACCGTTGCCATTGACCACCGACACGGCGTAGTTGACCGACTTGCTGGCGCCGAAATCACCGGCAGCGTGCAGGCCCCAGTCGGCCGAGTTGGCGTACTTCAGGCGATCGGTCAGGGTGTTCTCGACGTAGCGGAAGCCGTAGTAGCCCTCGACGAACGGAATCCAGGGCATGTCGGCCGAACCGATGCGCAGCTTGAACGCCGGGTCGAACTTGCCTTCCACGTAGGCTTTCTTGACGAACAGGTTGGTCTCGCCGTCGCTGCCGACGTAGTTGAAGTCGGTGGTCAGGTTGGCCGACCACATGTCGTTGAACTTGTGGTCCACCGACAGGTAGAAACGCTTGACGTCGATGCCGGTGCCCGAGGCATTGGTCTTGCCGGTGTCGCTGTTCTTCTGACTGATGTTGCTGAAGTCGAAGTACATCTTGCCGCCGACCGAGGTGTTGTTGACCAGCTTCTCAAGCGTGGCCAGCGACTTGTCATTGCTGGCCGACGCCTGCACCTTCTCGATCGCCTGACCGGTGCTGACGTTGATCTCGGACTGCGCATCGGTGCGCTGCTCCAGATCGTCGAGCTTGGCCTGCATGGCCGCCAGCTGGGCCTTCAGCATCTCGATCTCGGCATTGTTGGTGGCCGAGGTGGCTGACGACCGGGACGTCTGGCCAGCCGGGGCAGCCGCCGCGAGGCTGCTGAATCCGAGACCGGCAGCAATCGCTACCACGAGCAACTTGGAACGCATGGGAAAATCTCCGCTGGATGGATAAGGCCACCTCGACCGCGCCTGTGATGACCCCTGGTCGGCGAAGCAGGACGTTAAAAGTTTGCGGTCGTCCCTTTGCAGGCATGTTGACGACATATGACAAAACGGAGTCAAACACTCCGCCCTGTCATCTGCTCACCCGTAACCCGGGCGCTGGCGGCAGCGCTGATATGCTTTGCCGATGGATGATCTCAACAAGAGCCTGGCCAGCCGCATGGCCGATCGCTTCCGCGGCTTTCTGCCGGTGGTGGTGGACGTGGAAACCGGCGGCTTCGACGCCGAGCGTGATGCCCTGCTGGAAATTGCCGCGGTCACCCTGGGCATGGACAGCGACGGCTACCTGCATCCGCAGCCGGCCGTGTCGGCCCACGTCGAGCCGTTTCCGGGCGCCAACCTGGATCCGCGCGCGCTGGAAATCACCGGCATCGATCCGGACAACCCGCTGCGCGGCGCGCTGAGCGAACGGATGGCGCTGGATCACATCTTCAATGAGGTGCGCGCGTCGATGCGCCACCACCACTGCCAGCGTGCGGTGCTGGTGGGCCACAACGCCGCTTTCGATCTGGGCTTTCTCAATGCCGCCGTGCGGCGCACCGGCCACAAGCGCAACCCGTTCCACCCGTTCAGCTGCTTTGATACCGCCACGCTGAGCGGCCTGGCTTATGGACAGACGGTATTGAGCAAGGCCGTGCTGGCGGCCGGCCAGGTGTTCGACTCGCGCGAGGCGCATTCGGCGGTCTACGACGCCGAGCGCACGGCCGAGCTCTATTGCGGCATCGTGAACCGCTGGCGCAAACTCGAAACCTTCGAGCGCGAGCACATCGGCCTGGGCGTGCTGTGACCGCCAGGCAGCTCGTTGTCACACCCCTGCAACATTCATCTCATTTCATTGCAACACACAACCCCTGTAATGGCGGAAGGGGCGGGCCTCGTCCCGCGACTTTCCTCCTCAAGGAGCTACCGTGTTGACCTCAACGAAATCCCGCATTGCCGTGATCGCCGCCGCCTCGCTGATGAGCATGGCCGCCCAGGCTACCGACATCACCGGTGCCGGCTCCAGCTTCGTCTACCCCGTGATAACCAAGTGGTCGGCCGCCTATGCCGAGAAGACCGGCAACCAGCTCAACTACCAGTCGGTTGGCTCGGGCGCGGGCATCGCGCAGATCAAGGCCGGCACCATCGACTTCGGTGCGTCTGACGCGCCGCTGAGCTCGGAAGATCTGCAGAAGTTCGGTCTCGGCCAGTTCCCGATCGTGGTCGGCGGCATCGTGCCGGTGGTCAACATCGCCGGCATCCAGGCGGACCAGATCAAGCTCGATGGCGCCACCCTGGCCGACATCTTCATGGGCAAGATCACCAACTGGAACGATCCGAAGATCGCCGCGATCAACGCCGGCCTGTCCCTCCCTGCCGGCAAGATCACCGTCGTGCACCGCTCGGACGGTTCGGGCACCACCTACAACTTCACCAACTACCTCAGCAAGGTGAGCCCGGCGTGGGCCTCGCAGGTGAAGTTCGGTACCGCCGTGGATTGGCCGACCGGCGTGGGTGGCAAGGGCAACGAGGGCGTGTCGCAGTACGTACGCCAGATCAAGGGCTCGATCGGTTACGTCGAGTACGCCTATGCCGTGAAGAACAAGATCAGCTGGGTGGACATGAAGAACGCCGCCGGTCAGATCGTCAAGCCCAGCGCTGATGCCTTCGCCGCTGCCGCTGCCACCGCCGACTGGGCCAGCGCCAAGGATTTCAACCTGATCATGACCAACGCGCCGGGCGAGACGGCGTGGCCGATCACCGCCACCACGTGGGCGATCATGTACAAGAAGCCGAAGAACGTCGAGCACACCAAGGTGGCCTTCGATTTCTTCAAGTGGTCCTACGAGAACGGCCAGGCTGCCGCCGCGTCGCTCGACTACGTGCCGCTGCCCGATTCGCTGGTCAAGCAGATCGAAGCCTACTGGGCCTCGGATTTCCAGATGTAAGATCGGTACACCTCCGACCGGTGGCGGCGCCCATGTGCCGCCACACCCGGCAGGACGCCGACCGATCAGCCGCCCCGGCGTTCCAGGGGCGGCTTTCCATTGAAGGCGCCGGTATGCTTCGCGCCGGCAACCGAAAGGATCAGCCACCCCATGTCCAGCCTGCCCGACGCCCTGGCCACCAGCGACGCCGAGGACCCGCGCAGCCGCCGTGATGCGCGTCACGACCGCCATTTCCGCTGGTTGCTGATGGCTTGTGCGCTGTTCGTGCTGGCCTCGCTGCTGGGCGCGGCCGGCGCCACACTGTGGGGCGGGCGGCAAGCGTTCGGAACCTTCGGCTGGGGCTTTCTCACCAGCACGGCGTGGGATCCCGGCAACGACGTCTACGGCGCCCTGGTGCCGGTCTACGGCACCATCGCCACCTCGCTGATTGCGCTGATCATCGCCGTGCCGATCAGTTTCGGCATCGCGCTGTATCTGTCCGAAGTGGCGCCGCCGTGGCTGCGCACGCCGGTGTCGTCTGCGATCGAACTGCTGGCCGGCATCCCGTCGATCATCTACGGCATGTGGGGCCTTTTCATCTTCGCGCCGTTCTTCAGCGCGCACATCAAGCCCTTCCTCACCAGCTACCTGGGCAATAGTCCGGACGACGGCAAGGTGTCCTGGGTGGCCGAGCATGTGCCGTTCATCGGCAAGCTGTTCGCCTCCAGCTATCCGTTTGGCGCCAGCGTGCTGACCGCGGGCATCGTGCTGGCCATCATGATCATCCCGTTCATCTCCTCGGTGATGCGCGAGGTGTTCCAGACGGTGCCCACGCGCCTGAAGGAATCGGCCTATGCGCTGGGCTCCAGCACCTGGGAGGTGTCGTGGGACATCGTGCTGCCGTACACCCGCTCGGCGGTGATCGGCGGCATCTTTCTCGGGCTCGGCCGCGCGCTGGGCGAGACGATGGCGGTGACCTTCGTGCTCGGCAACGCAATGGAGCTGTCGCCCTCGCTGCTTGATCCGGGCGCCTCGATCGCCTCGACCATCGCCAACCAGTTCAGCGAGGCGGTGGGTCTGCAGAAATCCACGCTGATGGCGCTGGCGTTCCTGCTGTTCGTGGTGACCTTCATCGTGCTGCTGATCGCGCGCCTGATGCTGGCCCAGCTCAAGAAGCGGGAGGGCGTCTGATGAGCGCGCTGTATCTCCGCCGCCGCATCACCAACTGGCTCGCGCTGTCGCTGAGCGTGCTGGCCACCCTGATCGGGCTGGGCTTTCTCGCCTGGATCCTGTGGGAAACCCTGCGCCAGGGCATCAGCGCGCTGAACCTGCACCTGTTCACCACGATCACCGCCTACGGCGCCGATGGTGGCCTGGCCAACGCGATGGTCGGCAGCCTGATCATCGACCTGATCGGCATCGCCATTGCCACACCGATCGGCGTGCTGGCCGGCACCTGGCTGGCCGAATACGCCAACCGCACCAAGCTCGGCGAGACGATCCGCTTCCTCAACGACATCCTGCTGTCGGCGCCGTCGATCGTGATGGGCCTGTTCGTCTACACCATCGTGGTGTTGCCGAGCACCGCGCTGACCCACGGCAACACCACCTTCTCGGGCTTCGCCGGTGGCGTGGCGCTGGCGCTGATTGCGCTGCCGGTGATCGTGCGCACCACCGACGAGATGCTGCGACTGGTGCCGTCGACGCTGCGCGAGGCCGCGCTGTCGCTCGGCGTGCCGCAGTGGAAGCTCACCGTGCAGATCCTGATCCGCGCCGCGCGCTCGGGCATCATCACCGGCGTGCTGCTGGCGCTGGCACGCATCAGCGGCGAAACCGCGCCGCTGCTGTTCACCGCCTTCGGCAACAACTTCATGGAGTTGAACCCGATGAGCAAGATGGCCAGCCTGCCGCAGATCATCTACCAGTACGCCAACGATCCCGGTGACGCCATGCACGCGCTCGCGTGGGCCGGCGCCTTCGTGGTGACGATGTTCGTACTGCTGCTAAGCCTCGCTTCCCGCCTGGTCCTCTCGCGCAACAAGGTGTCCCATGACTGAGTCCGCCGCCGGCCTCCACCCGCAGCCCGCGGTCAGCCAAGCTTCCCCGGTGCCGACCAAGATGCAGGTCAACGACCTGCACTTCTACTACAACGGCTTCCATGCCCTGAAGGGCATCAGCATGGCGATTCCGGAGAAGAAGGTCACCGCCATCATCGGCCCGTCCGGCTGCGGCAAGTCCACGCTGCTGCGCGTTTTCAACCGCATCTACGCGATCTATCCCAAGCTGGAAGCCAAGGGCGAGGTGATGCTGGACGGCGAGAACATCCTCGCGCCGGGCTACTCCATGAACCGCCTGCGCAGCAAGGTGGGCATGGTGTTCCAGAAGCCGGTGCCGTTCCCGATGACGATCTTCGAGAACGTCGCCTACGGCATCCGCCACCACGAAAAGCTCTCTCGCGCCGAGATGGACGTGCGCGTGGAGAAGGCGCTGCGCGACGCCGCGCTGTGGGACGAGGTGAAAGACAAGCTCAAGCAGAACGCGCTGGGCCTCTCCGGCGGCCAGCAGCAGCGCCTGTGCATCGCCCGCGCCATCGCGCTCAAGCCCGAGGTGCTTCTGCTCGATGAGCCGACCTCGGCGCTGGACCCGATCGCGACCGGCCGCATCGAGCAGCTGGTGGAGGAGCTCAAGAGCCAGTTCACCATCGTCATCGTGACCCACAACATGCAGCAGGCGGCGCGTTGCTCGGACCAGACCGCCTTCATGTACATGGGCGAGCTGATCGAGTACGACGGCACCGAGCGCATCTTCACCAAGCCGAGCAAGAAGCAGACCGAGGACTACATTACCGGGCGATTCGGCTGAACTCCTGCAGCCTCCCTTTTGCCACACGTCATTCCCGCGAAAGCGGGAACCCATCTTGACCTTCGGCATCAGAGCAAATGGATTCCCGGTCTTGTCCCCTTTGGGGGATTCGCGGGAATGACGTCGAGGCAAGAATCCAATCATCGGCGTGACGTCAGCCCCGTCCCCAGCAGGTATCAGAGGTTCCCATGACCAACGAACACATCAGCAAGAGCTACGACAGCGAACTGGCCCGCCTCACCGGCGAAATCGTGCGCATGGGCGAGCTGTCGGTGACCCAGCTGGAGGCAGCCATCGACGTCGTCGAACGCCGCGACGAGCGCGCCGCCCAGCACGTGGTAGGCAACGACGACGCCATCGACCAGCTCGAGCAGCAGATCAGCCACGACGTGGTGCGCCTGCTGGCCTTGCGCGCGCCGATGGCCGGCGATTTGCGCAACGTGTTCGCGGCGCTGCGCATCGCGGCCGATATTGAACGCATCGGCGACTACGCCGCCAACGTCGCCAAGCGCTCGATCCCGCTGTCGATGGTCGCCCCGGTGGCACCGACCAAGGGCCTGGACTACCTGGCCAAGCTTGCTGCCACCGAGGTACGCGAGGTGCTGGTGGCCTACCGCGACCAGGACACCGAGCGCGCCTACCAGGTATGGAAGAGCGACGCCGAGCTCGACGACGCCTACACCGGCTACTTCCGCCAGCTGCTCACGTACATGATGGAAGACCCGCGCAACATCACACCCTGCACGCACCTGCTGTTCATGGCCAAGAACATCGAGCGCATCGGCGACCACGCCACCAACATCGCCGAGAACCTGTGGTTCCAGGTGCACGGCGAGCCGCTGGACAAGCAGCGCACCAAGCGCGACTTCACCTCCAGCCCCGAGCTGGGCAAGCTCGGCGAGTAGGAGCGCATCCTGTGCGCGACCTGCCATGGGCTTGGTCGTGTCCGCGGTCGCCCGCAGGGTGGGCTCCTACGCCCACCCAATCCAGACCCGGAGCTGGGCGAGTAGGAGCGCACCCTGTGCGCGACTTGCCATCGGCCTCGTCGTTTCCCTTGTCGCCCACAGGGTGGGCTCCTACATCCACCCACTCCGAGTGAGGCCGCGAATCCTTCATGCGCTGCACGCTCCGCCTTGGCGCGATCAGCCGCCCAGTCGCCGCAACCGCACGCCGCGCACGATCCCGTAGATGCCGATCGCGATCCATGCCAGCTCGAGCAGGAACGCCGACCAGTTGAAATTGCCGAACACCAGCGACAGCAGCACCCCGAACGCACCGGCGACGTTCATCAGCTGGTAGGCCAGCCGGTTTCCTTGCAGCTTGTGGGCCTGCAGAAGGAAGTATGCAAGCAGGATCAGCAGCACTCCTGCAAAACCCACCAGGTCGTACCAGTGCAGTCCACTCGTCATCGTTTCGCACTCCGCTGCCGCAGTGCCTCGAACAACACCACGCCGGTGGCGACGGAGACATTGAGGCTCTCCATCGTGCCCGGCATCGGGATCTTCGCCACGAAATCGCACAGCTCGCGCGTGAGCCTGCGCATGCCCTCGCCCTCGCTACCCAGCACCAGCGCCACCGGACCCTTGAAGTCCACGCCGTAGATCGAGGTGTCGGTATCACCGGCCAGGCCAGTGATCCACACGCCGGCATCCTTGAGCTCGCGCAGCGTCCGCGCCAGGTTGGTCACCGCGATCAGCGGCACGCGATCGGCGCCACCGGCCGAAGCCCGCCGCACCACCGGGGTCAGGCCCACCGCGCGATCCTTCGGCACGATCACCGCCGTCACGCCGGCCGCCGCGGCGCTGCGCAGGCAGGCGCCGAGGTTGTGCGGATCGGTCACGCCGTCCAGCACCAGCACCAGCGTGTTGGCGCCATCGCGTTCCATCAGCTTGGCCAGGTCGCCCTCGTGCGCCATCGGCGGCGGCTCATACAGCGCCGCCACGCCCTGGTGCCGCGCCTCGCCCGCCACCTTCTCCATCTCGTCGCGCGAGCGGTGGTGCACGGGAATTTTCAAACCCTTGGCCTGCTCGATCAGCGCCAGCACGCGCGCATTGCGCTGGCCCTGTTCAACCAGCACTTCGCGCACGCGCTCGGCATCATTGCTGAGCGCGCCTTCCACCGGATTGATCCCGACGATCCAACTCTCGCTCATGACGTACCTTTGGGTTTGGAGGAACGACGGCTGCGCTTGCGACCGCCGCCAGCCGGCGACGGCGTGGTCGACGGCGCGGACTCACTGCGCCGACCGCCGCCCTGGCCACCTGAGGCACCTCGTGCGGGAGAGCCCTTGGCCGACTTGCCCCCCGTGCGCTGGCGCTGCTCGGTGCCGCCCTGTCCACCACCCTGCCCGCGCCCACGCCCGGCGCCGCTGGAGGAACCGCGCGCACCCGACGATGCCGCGCCGCCACGTCCGAGTTGCTCAGTACCCGATGCCGAAGTGTTGCCGCGCGAACGCGGCGGCCGAACCGTGGCGACCGGCTCCACCACCTCCACCGCTTCAACCGGCGCCAACGCGTCGCGGCGGCCGAACGCGCGGCCGATCGCCTTGGCCGCGCGGCCAAACATGCCTGGCGCCTTCTCCGCCTTCACCACCGGCTTGGCCACCTTGGGCAGCGAGTAGCGCTCGCCGCTGGCGGCATAGTCGTAGGCCTTGGCAGTGCGCGGCGGCGGCACGCCCTTGACCTTTTGCGGTACCAGACGGAAATCGATCTTGCGATCTTCAAGGCTGGCGCGCAGCACCTGCACGCGCACGTGATCACCGAGGCGGAACTGCTCGCCGGACTTCTCGCCCTTGAGCAGCTTGCGGATCGGATCGAAGTGGTAATAGTCGTTGGCCAGCTGGCTGATATGCACCAAGCCGGACACCTTCGAATCGTCCAGCTCGACGAACAGGCCGAACGAGGTCACGCCGGTGACCACACCGTCGAACTCGCTGCCCACGTGCTTGCTCATCCACGCGCACTTGAAGCGCTCGTCGACGTCGCGCTCGGCCTCTTCCGCCCGGCGCTCGCGCTGCGAGCAATGCACCGCGAGCGAGCCCATCTCGGTGGGCGTGTAGCTGTACTTCTCCGGCTTGCCGCCGCTGATCGCGTAGCGGATCGCGCGATGCACCAGCAGGTCGGGATAGCGGCGGATCGGCGAGGTAAAGTGTGCATACGCACTCAACGCCAAGCCGAAGTGGCCACGGTTGTCCGGCTGATACGCCGCCATGCTCTGCGAACGCAGCAGCACCGACTGGATCAGCTCGCGCTCGGGGCGCTCGCGCACCATGCGCAGCACTTCGGAGAAATCGGCCGGGGTCACTTCCCCCACCGGCGGCATGCTCAGCTTGAACTCGCGCAGGAACTGCTGGAGATCCTCGTACTTCTCCGCCGGCGGCGGCTCGTGTGCGCGGAACAGCGCGGGGATCTTCTTCTTTTCCAGGAACAGCGCGGCCTGCACGTTGGCCGCGATCATGCATTCCTCGATCAGCTTGTGCGCGTCGTTGCGCTCGCTGGCGCCCATCGACTCCACTTCGCCGCGCTGGTCGAGGCGGAACTTCACTTCCGGCGTCTCGAAGTCGATCGCCCCGCGGCGGCGGCGCTGCTGCGCCATCGCCTGATACAGGGAATGCAGGCTGCGGATCTGCGGCAGCACGTCGGCCACCTCGTCGATCGCGTCGGCATCTTCGAGGCCGACCACCTGCCACACCTTGTCGTAGGTGAGGCGCGCGTGCGAAAGCATCACCGCGTCGTAGAACTTCGACTTGGTCACCTCGCCGCTGGCGTCGATCTGCATGTCGCAGACCATGCACAGGCGCTACACCTTGGGGTTGAGCGAGCAAATGCCGTTGGACAGCGTCTCCGGCAGCATCGGCACCACGAAACCGGGGAAGTAGGTGGACGTGCTGCGCTCTACCGCTTCCTTGTCCAGCGCGCTGCCGAGCCTGACGTAATGCGAGACGTCG
>DASUJJ010000076.1:0-19392 GCA_036279335.1 Dyella sp. | reverse complement strand
CGATGTCGTTGCCGCCCAGCGCGCAGGCGATGCGCATGAAGAAGTACTGCGGCGTCTCGATCACGTGGCGCCTGGTCGGATGGCGCAGCAGGTAGCGGTCGTACACCGTGCGCAGGCCGAAGTACTCGAAGCGGCGCGAGGCCAGCGGATCGATCGCGTCGTTGAGCTTGCGCGCGTTGAGCGCCACGAACTCGCGCAGGCGCGCGTTGAGGATGCCGACCTCGGCGCCCAGCGCGATCGACTGCGAGAAGCTCTGGATCTCCTGGCCGGCCACTTCCTTGTCGATGAACGCGCTGA
This sequence comes from Dyella sp., assembly GCA_036279335.1. Lineage (GTDB taxonomy): Bacteria > Pseudomonadota > Gammaproteobacteria > Xanthomonadales > Rhodanobacteraceae > Dyella_A. The sequence goes on along the minus strand of DASUJJ010000076.1, from coordinate 19,095 downwards.
GCAGGCGCGCGGCGAGCTGGCCGTACTCGGGCTCCTCCGCGGTGAGCGCGGCGGCGGTGCGGATCGAGAGCTGATCGAGCTCGGCCGTGGTGGCGCCGTCGTACAGGCCGCCGATGGTCTTCAGCGCCACGCGCAGCGGATCCACCGCATGCAGGCCGTCGGCGGTGCGGGTGACGGCCTTGACGATCTTGTTGACGTCGACCGTCTCCTGGCCGCCGTTGCGCTTGGTCACGCGCATGCTGCCGGGGTTGTGCGGCGGGGTGAGGGCGAAGTCCGCTGCGCTGTCGCGTGCGATGGCGGAGGGCGCGGGCACGACGTGCTCGCGGGTCGCGGGTTCCACGGTTTCCATGAAGGATGCTCCCAAGGTGGAAGCCGCCGCGCCGGCCCGGGAGGGGGTGGGTCGACGCGACGGTTCCGAAACTCAAACGCCTGCTCCCGCGCGCAGGGCCTGAGGCTTGGCTTTCTTGGGGAACAACGCGTCGACACGCAGGCGCATGACGGCCTGCGATGCGACGCGCCTCCCCGCGGAAGCGGTCACCTGCGCCGGGTCGCGAGAGCATCGGCGCATCGCGTCTCACCGGACGCGACCGCCGGCCCGTGGGGCCCGACGTGCTGGCAGGTCTTCGGACTCGCGGACCCGGGCCCGAAGGCCCACCTACTTCCCCTCGCTTCCCAGGCGCGGCGGCCCAGTGCATGTGAGGAGTTTCGTTTCCGCTTACCGCTGCGGGGCAGTTCCGGATTCGCACCGGATTCCCTTTTAAGCCCGACCGACAGTCGCGTCTGGACGGGCACCAACGAGCGCAACATAGATGGGTCGCGCGTTGCGGTCAACACCACATCTTGTGGACGAGTCGGTGGACACGCCGCTCCAGCCCAGCGCGGAAGCGGCCGGCGGACGGTCGACCGTGCAGCGTGTGGCTCAGAACCGGCCGGCGGCCTTGAGCGCCTCGACCTCGTCGTCGGTGAACAGCCGCGAGCGGGTCAGAAAGCGCACGCCCTCGCCGTTCTCCAGCGAGAACATGCCGCCGCGGCCGGGCACCACATCGATGATCAGCTGGGTGTGCTTCCAGTATTCGTACTGCGACGGGCTCATGTAGAACGGCGCGCCGGCGATGCGGCCCAGCTGCACGTCGCGGTCGCCGACGATGAAGTCGTTCTGCGGATAGCACATCGGCGAGGAGCCGTCGCAGCAGCCGCCGGACTGGTGGAACAGCACCGGCCCGTGCCGCTCGCGCAGCTGCTCGATCAACGCCTCCGCCGCGGGCGTGGCGAGCACCTTGATCACTTCGGTGGCGGCATCTGACACGGCGTTCTCCGGTGGGTGGCGGCGCGCCGCTAGAAGGTCAGCCGCGCGCCGAGCATGAAGCTGCGGTCCGGGCCGGGCTCGAAGTAGCGGCCGTTGCCGTCGTTGACGATCACCGAGCCGATGTAGCGGCGGTCGGTGAGGTTGTTCACCCGCGCGCTGAGGTCCAGTCGCGTGGTGTCGCTCAGCGCGAAGGTGTAGCCCACGTCCACGTCGATCAGGCCGTAGCCGGCGGCGTGGTCGGTGCCGGTGTCGTTGACGGTGACCGAGCCCACCCCGGTGAAGGTGAGGCCTTCACGCCAGCCCGTGCCGTTGCCGTGCTCCAGCCGCAGCGAGCCGTAGTCCTCGGGCACGCCGGGCAGGCGCGTGCCGGCAGCGATCGGCGTGCTGGGCACCGCGCACGGAGAGTCGGTGCAGGCGAAGAAGCTGTTGCGGAAGCGCGCACGCAGGTGGGTGTAGCCGGCGCTGAGGCGCCAGTCCTCGGCCAGCTCGCCGGTGAGCGAGAGCTCGACGCCTTCGCGGCGCGTGTCGCCCACGTTGCGGTAGGTGGACCGGCCGTTGACGTGGGTCGCCACCGCCAGCTCGTCGCTGGTGTCGGCGCGGAACAGCGCCGTGTCGAACTCCAGCTTGGGCGTCAGCTGCCATTTCGCGCCCACTTCGTAATTGCGGCTGCGCGAAGGCTTGAGGTCGAACGCCAGTCCGGCCTGGCCGTCGCTGCGATAGCCCAGCTCGTTGTAGCTGGGCGTCTCGAAGCCCTTGCCGAAGCTGGCGTAGACGCGCACGTTGTCGGCGGGTCGGTATTGCAGCCCGACCACCGGCGTGGTGGCCTGGTAGCTCACGTGGCCGCTGTCGTCGGGGTTGCTCGGCGTGATGTAGAAGTCGTGCTCGGTGAAGCGCACGGTGTCGTTGCGCAGCCCCAGCAGCACCGACCAGCGCGGCGTGAAGCGCCAGTAGAACTGCGCGTACTCGGCCACGTTGTTGACGTTGTCGTGCTCGTTGCGGCGCAGCGCGCCCTTCACGCCCAGGGTGGAGCCGATGAAGTTCTCGTAGCCGGTGCGGCGCTGGATCTGGTAGTCGCCGCTGGCGCCCAGCACCGCCTCGTACTCGCCGCCGGCCAGCACGCCGCGGTGGGTCCAGCGCAGGTCGGCGCCGCCGTAGTTGGTGGCCGGCGCAATCACTCCGCCGGCCTGCAGCGGATTGGCCTGCACGAAGGTGGGAATCGACAGGTACTGGATGATGCTGCGCTGGCCGTAGTACGCCATCGCGCGCAGCTGGTCGGCGGTGCTCAGCGCCTGCTCGTAGATCAGTCCGAGCTGGTTCTGCTCGGCGCTCTTGCGCGTGTTGTAGAGAGCGGATACGGCGGTGGACTGGCGCCGATCCTGGGCGACCTGCTCGCGGGTCAGACCCAGCGGGTCCTGGGTGTCGGGCTGGTCGATGCGGTTGAGCACCACGGTCAGCTTGCGCTGCTCGCCCAGGTCGATGCCGAACTTGGCATTGTCCGACTCGCGGCGCACGCGGCTGTGCTCGCGGTAGCCGCCGGAGATGAATTCCGAGGCGGCGATGTTGTAGTCCACCGGGCCGACGATGCCGCGGGTGTTGGCCATGAAGCGGAAGCTGTCGTAGCTGCCGGCGTTCACGCCCAGGGTGGTCTGCGGCGTGGCGGTGCCATCGGCGCTGTAGATCTGGATCACGCCGCCGGCGGCGTTGCCGTAGAGCACCGAGAACGGCCCGCGCAGCACTTCCACGCGGTCGGCCGAATCGAGGTTGAACTGCGCCACCTGGCCCTGGCCGTCGGGCAACGTGGAGGGGATGCCGTCCATGAAGATGCGCGTGCTGCGCACGCCGAAGGTGGAGCGCGAGCCGAAGCCGCGGATCGAGATCTGCTCGTCCTGCGCGTAGTTCTGGCGGTCGCGGGCGAGGATGCCCGGGACGCCGACCAGTACCTCGGAGAAATTGACGCCAGGCTGGCCGCTTGCCGCGGTATCCACCCGCACCACGCTCAGCGCGGCCGGGACGTCGAACGGAGGGATGTCGAGTCGGCTGGCGTTGACTTCGACGGTGGGCAGGGCGGTCGGCGTACTGCCGGGTGTTGTGGTCTGTGCCTGCAGCGGCAGCGCGGCGCACAGTGCCATCGAAACGGCTGCCGCGAGCAACCCGCGCCGCTGGCGCCACGTGTCCCGCGCGTATCCGTTGGCACGGCGGCTGCCTGAAACCTGCTTCAAATCCATCTCCTGTGGGCTCCTGGGGAAGGCGAGCTCGCGCAGCATGCCGCGTTTGCCCGCCCCGTGGCCACCTACTCGCCGTGGTAGAGCAACGCCACCTTGGACTTCATGGCCTGGTCGAACGTGAGCTGGCGGCTGCCGGCCGGGTAGCCGTTCTCATGCAGCAGGAACGCCATGATGTCCACGTAGTCCTCATGCGCCAGGCTGCCCGGTTCGGTGGCGGGCATGTTGTGCACGAGGATGGTGAAGATGTCGCTGATGTGGAAATCGGCTTCTTCCGAGGCAAAGTTCGGCCCCTTCAGCGCCGGCCCCGCGCGACCCTCCAGATTCGGCCCGTGGCACATCGCGCAGCTCTCCGCGAACTTCGCCTTGCCTGCATCGGACTGCGTGCTGGTAAACAGCGCCGGCACGCTCTTGCCCCCCTTATCGGACTTGCCCGCGTGCTTGTCGGCGTTCTTGGCGGCATGGGCGTCCTCGCCACAGGTGCGGTCGATCGCACCATCGGATGAGCGGCGAAGCGACGCCGAGTTGGCATGGCGGGTCGGCATGACCGCACCGGTCCGCGCATAGGGCGCCAGCAACGGAGCCAGCTTGCCGGACGCTTCCATCGTCTTGATGGCCCGCTCGAACGCCTGGGCCTCGCGCCGGTGGTTGGCGTCGTACAGCGCCACCAGGTTGAAGCGGGCGTGCTCCTCGTTCAGTTCATGCATGCCGAAGCTGGCCGCCTCGTTTCGATCGGCGAGGAAGCGCACCACCGTGGGTTCCCACAGCATGGCTGCCTTCACCGTATGCGTCTCCAGTGCCTTCAGCGAGTCCTCGTCGCTGAGATGGACGTCCGCATTCACGTTCTTGTGATCGATGAAATACAGGTTCGGCGTGGTCTGGTAGGTCACGGCGACATCGCTGTCCGCTGGCAGCTGGCTCAGCTTGCTGATGCCGCTGCCGACCGCCGTGACCAGCACGAAACCGGTATGGCCGTACGGCGTGCTGGCGTACAGCCCGGCCGGCACGCCCTGCGAGTCGGCATCGATCGGAAAGCCCATCACCAGCGAACAGCTGCTGGCGGCGAGCTTGTTGAAGTGGCTCAGGTCGAAGCCCTCGTCGTCACCGCTGCCATCGAAGCGGTGCACGCGCAGGGTGGCGCCCTCCTGATGCGCGACGGCCTGGGCCAGTTGAGTATCCATGGCGGCTGTCGGGCTGCTCGTATCGACGCAGACCGACAGTTCCGCCGCCGCGGCGGTGCCGCCGTACATGAGTACGACGGCAGCCGCTGCCAGCAACGCGCGACGAGCGCGCGTGCCGGGTTGGGGGTGGAAGGAAACAGACTTCATTCAAACACTCCGTTTACAGCGAGAAGACGTACAGGTGACCACCGACCGGAATATTCGCCACGGCCACGTCTTTCGCCATGTCGCCACCCCAGATCGGCGTCGCGCCGCCCCAGCCGGCATAGATGCCCACGTACTGCTTGCCGTCGACCTTCCAGGTGCTCGGCACGCCGATCGAACCGGAGGTCATCTGCGGGCTCTTCCACAGCACCTTGCCGGTCTTGGCGTCGAACGCGTAGAGGTGGCCGTCCGCGCTGCCGGAGAACAGCAGGCCGCCGGCGGTGCTCAGCATGCCGCTGTTCCAGGGCAGCTTGGACGGGTAGGTCCAGGCCTGCTCGCCGGTATTCACGTCGATCGCCTGCACCGAGCCCCAGCCTTCCTTGTGTGCCGGATCGGCCACCACCTTGAAGGTCTCGCCCAGGAACGGCAGGCCCGCCTTGTACGCCACCGTGGCGCCCTTGATGGTCATGCACGTATGCATGGTCGGCACGTAGGCCATGTGGGTCTGCGGGTCAACCGAGATCGGCCACCAGTTCTTGCCACCGAGGAAGCTTGGGCAGGTGAACACCTCCTTGTCGATGGTCGGGCGCAGCGCCGGATCGGTGACCGGCTTGCCGTCCTTGAAACCGCTGACCGAGGTGGCGGTGGCGAACTTCTTGGCATAGATCAGCTTGCCGTTCTCGCGATCGATCGCATAGAACCAGCCGTTGCGGCTCGCCGACACCAGCGCCTTGTGGGTGGTGCCCTCGTAGGTGATGTCGGTCAGCACGGTCTCGTTGGTGCCGTCGTAATCCCAGGTGTCGTTGGGGGTGTACTGGTAGTGCCACTTGATCTTGCCGGTGGCCGGATTCATCGCGATGACCGAGTCGGTGTACAGGTTGTCGCCCGGACGCAGCGTGGCCAGCCACGGGCCAGGGTTGCCGACGCCCCAGAACAGCGTGTCGGTATCGGCGTCGTAGGTACCGGTCAGCCAGGCGCCACCGCCGCCGGTCTTGTAGGCACCCTTCGGCCAGGTCTTGCCACCCGGCTCGTCCGGCGCGGGAATGGTGAACTGCTTCCACGCCGGCGCGCCGGTCTTTGCATCCAGCGCCTCGACGAAACCGCGCGCGCCGTACTCGCCGCCGGACATGCCGACCACGACCTTGCCCTTCACGATCAGCGGGGCCAGCGTCATCGCGGTGCCCTTGTCGGCCGGCGCCAGCTGGCGCTTCCACACCACCTTGCCGGTGACGCCGTCGAGCGCGACCACGTAGTTGTCCAGCGTGGCCATGTAGACGTTGTTGCCGTAAAGGGCGACGCCGCGGTTGACCACGTCGCAGCAGACGGTGCGCAGGCCGACGTGGGACAGATCGTGCTGGTACTTCCACAACTGCTTGCCGGTGCTGGCCTGGAAGGCGATCAGCTCGTTCTTCGGCGTGGTGATGTACATGTAATCGCCGTTGACGATCGGCGGTGCCTCATGGCCCTGGTTGAAACCGGTCTTGTAATCCCAGACCTGCTTCAGGTCGGCGACGTTGGTGGTGTCGATCTGCTTGAACGGGGCAAAGCCAGAGCTGGTGTAGTCGCGGCGGTACATCAGCCAGCCGTTGTCGCTGGCCGCCGCCTCGAGCCGCGCGTCGGTGACGGGGGCGTAGTGCTCGGCGGCCATGGCACCCGCGCTCGCGGCCAGCAGGGCGGCGATCAGGGCGGTACGGCGAAGGGTTGCGATGCGCTTCATGTCGTGGTCCTCGTGGCGGATGGTGCGGGTCAGAAAAAGACGATGCCGCCGACCGAGCCGCCATTGAGGCGGGCGGTATGGCCGGCGAAATCCTTCGATCGGGTCTGGCCGAGTTCGAAGGCCAGCGTCACGCTCCTGGTCAGCGCGTAGTACGCGCCGGCGGTGACGTTGCTGTTGGACTTGAAGTCGGCGGCGCTGGCGAGGTCGTTGCGGTTGCGGCTGAGGCCATCGCTGAGGCCGAGCTTGAGCTTGTCGGTGACCGCGTAGGTGGCCTGCACCAGGTAGTTCACGCCCTTGGCGTTGCCCTGGTCGCCGTCGGTGAGGATGCCGATGCCGCGGCCGGCCTGGACGTTGCCGAGCAGGCTGAAGCCGCCGATGGCATAGGAGGCGCCGATCTCCGCGGCCGTCATGGTGAACTGCGCCGGCAACGCGCCGGTGCCGTCCTTGGCGTAGAAGCGCTGCGTCTTGCCGCCGATCCACGCCTTGAAGCCGCCGCTGGCGTAGCCGAGCTGCAGCTGCACCTGCGGCGCCGAGCGCGAGTCGTAGCTGCCGGTGTTGTCGACCGGGCTGAACACGCCGCCGGTGAAGGTGAAGCCGCTGGCGGTCGGCGAGGTGTAGACGATCTGGCCGTAGCTGCCCAGGTAGGTGTAGCCGGCGCCGATGTGGCCGAGCGTGACGCGGCCGCGCTGGGTGGCCTGGGTCGGCGCGCCGGCGCCCACCAGGGTCATGTCCGAGAGGATCGCGTTGGATCCGAACACGCCGTAGTCGCGGCCGAGCTTGACCGTGCCGAAGTCCGGCGTGCCCAGGGTGAAGAACGCCTGGCGGATGTCCACGCCGCTGTTCGCCGACAGCGCATCGCCGGTGGCGGTGTGCGCCATGATGCCGATCTGTGCGCCGACGTCGATGCCTTCCTGCTGCGTGGTGAATTTGGTCACCAGTGCGTTCGGCAGCAGGCCGTTGCCGATCGTGGTGCGGTTCGGCTGGCCGCCGCAGCCCAGCGCGCGGCCGGCCAGCGCGGTGCCGCCCACCGCATCGCCCGAGCAGCTCACGGTGGTGTAGTACGCGTTGACGTAGCCGCTGATGTCCACGGTCCAGTTGTCGCCCTTGAACTCGGTGGCCTGGCCGATCAGCGGACAGGCCGCCAGGCCGAGGGCCAGGCCGGCGGCGGACAGGCCCCGGTAGATGCCGTTGCGCGGTTGTCGTGCGGTGCTGTGTTTCGTGTTGTTCATGACCCCTCTCCCCATCGATGGACGTGCGAGGCGGCGCCTGTCGTCGATCGACATGGCCGCTGTTTTGTCGCCTGTTGCCGTCGCGCAGTGGCCGCTTTGGCTTCCCTGTGAGATGTGCCGGCCCCGCTCTTGCGCCGGGGCGCATCGTGTGAGGCACGGCGTGGTTGGTGGTGGTGCTTTGACCGGGCACATCCCCCGTACCCGTGACTATCTCTTTCGAGGCAGTCGCGGCCGGGCGGCAACGTGCCACCCGGCCGGTGTCGCATCAGAAGAAGCCGAGCTTGTTCGGCGAGTAGCTCACCAGCATGTTCTTGGTCTGCTGGTAGTGGTTGAGCATCATCTTGTGGTTCTCGCGGCCGATGCCCGACTGCTTGTAGCCACCGAACGCGGCGTGCGCCGGATAGGCGTGGTAGCAGTTGGTCCACACGCGGCCGGCCTGGATGTCGCGACCGAAGCGGTAGCAGCGGTTGGCATCGCGGCTCCACACGCCGGCGCCGAGGCCGTAGAGCGTGTCGTTGGCGATTTCCAGCGCTTCGGCGTCGTCCTTGAAGGTGGTCACCGACAGCACCGGTCCGAAGATCTCCTCCTGGAAGATGCGCATCTTGTTGTGGCCCTTGAACACCGTCGGCTGCACGTAGTAGCCGTCCTTCAGGTCGCCACCGTGCACGGCGCGGCCGCCACCGGTGAGCACCTGCGCGCCTTCCTGCTTGCCGATGTCGATGTAGGACAGGATCTTCTCCAACTGCTCGCTGGAGGCCTGCGCGCCGATCATGGTGGAGGGCTCGAGCGGGTTGCCCAGCTTGATCGCCTCGACACGCTTGACCGCGCGCTCGATGAACTTGTCGTAGATCGACTCCTGGATCAGTGCGCGGCTGGGGCAGGTGCAGATCTCACCCTGGTTCAGCGCGAACATGGTGAAGCCTTCCAGCGCCTTGTCGAAGAAGGCATCGTCCTTCGCGGCGACGTCATCGAAGAAGATGTTCGGCGACTTGCCGCCCAGCTCCAGCGTCACCGGAATCAGGTTCTGGCTGGCGTACTGGCTGATCAGGCGGCCGGTGGTGGTTTCGCCGGTGAAGGCGATCTTGGCGATGCGCGGGCTCGATGCCAGCGGCTTGCCGGCCTCCAGGCCGAAGCCGTTGACGATGTTGAGCACGCCCGGCGGCAGCAGGTCGCCGATCAGCTCGGCCCACACCAGGATGCTGGCCGGGGTCTGTTCGGCCGGCTTGATCACCACGCAGTTGCCGGCGCCCAGCGCGGGGGCGAGCTTCCAGGTGGCCATCAGCAGCGGGAAGTTCCACGGAATGATCTGCCCGACCACGCCGAGCGGCTCGTGGAAGTGATACGCCACGGTGTCGTTGTCGATCTGGCTGAGGCTGCCCTCCTGCGCGCGGATGCAACCGGCGAAGTAGCGGAAGTGGTCGATCGCCAGCGGCAGATCGGCTGCCATCGTCTCGCGGATCGGCTTGCCGTTGTCCCAGGTCTCCGCATGCGCGAGCAGCTCGATGTTCTGCTCCATGCGGTCGGCGATCAGGTTGAGGATGCGTGCGCGATCAGCGGCAGAGGTTTTGCCCCAGGCGTCCTTGGCGGCGTGTGCGGCGTCCAGCGCGGCCTCGATGTCGTCCTTGTCGGAACGGGCGATTTCGCAAAACGGCTTGCCGGTGATCGGGGTGATGTTCTCGAAGTAGCGCCCGGCCTTCGGCGCGACCCAACGGCCGCCGATGTAGTTGTCGTAGCGCTGCTTGAAGGGAACCTGCACCGCGAGGTGCTGCTGTTCGAGCTTGGTCATGTGATGTGTGCTCCTGCGGCTGGTGGAAGTGCAGGTAACGAAGTGCAGGAGCTATGCCAGCGGGTGTGGCGATCTTTCATTGCTGCACTGTGCCAACTCTGGGACGAGCCATTGGCATAGGAATAAATTTCATATCGCTGCGTTGCAGCACGGACACTCACGAAAGTCCCGTTGCGCTTTGCCTAAGCCTGTGTTCTGTATCGGAACATCCATCGCAACAGGTGTCCCAAAACGGGACGCCCTGGAGTGTTCCATGCGACACACGGCTTTCCCTGAATCGATCGACACGGCGCGCCGGCGCTTTTTTGATGGCGGCTCGGCACCGCGCGGACTGATTTCCGAAACGATCCTCGCGTCCTGGCGACGCTGCCTGGAACAGGGCCTGGTGGCCACGGGCAAGCCAAGCGTGGCGCCGGTGGAGCGGCATACCCTGGGCGAATTGCAGGAGCGCCACGAATCGCTGCGGCGGCTATGTCGCCCCGAGCTGGAGGCGCTCTACGCCAGCGCCAACCAGGCCGGCAGCATCGTGATCCTCACCGCGCCGGATGGTTTCATTCTCGACGCGCTCGGCGATGCCGATTTCCTCGATAAGGCCGCGCGCGTGTCGCTGCGCCCCGGCGTGCCGTGGAGCGAGCAGGCCACCGGCACCAACGCGATCGGCACCGCGCTGGTCGAGCGTCGCTCGGTGGAAGTGCGCGGCGCCGAGCACTACCACGCGCCGCATCGCGTGCTCAGCTGCTCGGCCTCGCCGATCTTCGATCCGCAGGGCCGGGTGGTCGGCGTGCTCGACCTCTCCGGTCACGCCTCGGTGCACCATCTGCATGCGCTGGGCATGGTGCAGCTGGCGGTGGAGCAGATCGAGCATCGCCTGTTCGAAACCGCTTTCGACGGCGCCGACATCGTGCGCATCCAGCCCGATCCGGCGCTGATCGGCACCGCGCGCGAGGGCATGCTGGTGTTCGAGGGGCATCGCCTCGCCGCCGCCAACCGGCACGCGCTGCGCCTGCTCGGGCTGGACTGGAGCGAGCTGGGCAAGCGCCGCTACGACGAACTGTTCGCCTCCGCCCTGCCGGTGCCCGGCAGCGTGGGCAGCATGCGCTGCCAGACCGGCGACATGGTGCACGCGCGGCGCGATGCGCAGCGCTCGCGCATCCACGTGCCCAGCACCGTGCGCGCGCCGCGCGAGCCGGCGCCGGCGAAGCAGGCGATCCGCCCGCTGCGCGCGCCGACGGCGGTGTTCGATCCGGTGCTGGATGCGGCGATCGATCGCCAGGTGCGCCTGCTCGACGCCGACATCACCGTGCTGCTGCAGGGCGAAACCGGCACGGGCAAGGAAGTGGTGGCGCGCGAACTGCACCGGCGCAGCGCCCGCGCCCAGGCGCCGTTCGTGGCGGTGAACTGCGCCTCGTTGCCGGAGGCGCTGATCGAATCGGAACTGTTCGGCCACCAGCCGGGCGCGTTCACCGGCGCACGGCGCGAGGGCTCGCCGGGTCTGCTGCGCGAGGCGCACGGCGGCGTGCTATTCCTGGACGAGCTGGGCGACATGCCGCTGGCCCTGCAGAGCCGGCTGCTGCGCGTGCTGCAGGAGCGCGAGGTGACGCCGCTGGGCGGCGGTCGCGCGCACGCCATCGATGTGCGCGTGATCGCCGCCACCCATCGCCAGCTGCAACAGGCGGTGGAGCGCGGCGAATTCCGCGCCGACCTGTATTTCCGCGTGGCGCAGTCGGTGCTGCACTTGCCGCCGCTGCGCGCGCATCCAGACGTGGCCGACACCGTGCGCCGCCTGTGGGCGGCGCTGGGCGCCGAGCAGGTGCCGATGTGGCTGGCGCCCGGGCTGGTGCAGCACCTGGCGGCCTGTCGCTGGCCGGGCAACGTGCGCGAGCTGGTCGGCGTGCTGCGCAGCCTGATGGCGCTGGGCACGGTCGGCGCCACGCTCACCGAGCACGACCTGCCCGACGGCTGGCGCGGCGCCGTTGCTGCATCGACGGGTGCCACATCGGCGGCCGCCGAAGCGGTGGCCGGCAATCTGCACGATCTCGAAGCGCAGGCGATCGATCAGGCGCTGGCCGCCTGCCGCGGCAACATGGCTGCCGCGGCGCGCAAGCTGGGCATCAGCCGCAGCACGCTGTACCGCAGGCTGGAAGCGCGCCAGCCGCCCGCCAGGTAAACGCGCGGCGTCAGCGCGTGATGCTGACGTCGATCTCGATCGGATACGGCGCCGGCTGCGTCGGCGGCGCGGGCAACGTCCACGTCACGAAGTCGGAGGCCAGGCAGGTCGCCAGCGGCGTGGCCGGCTGCACGTCGATGTGTGCCGGGCGGCCGTCGGCGCCGATGTCGGCGACCAGGGTGAATGGCGACTTGTCCGCCGGCGCGTTGCGGACGATGCAGGCTTTCAGCGCGTCGGTCATCGGGTTGCCGATCTTCGACCACATCGCCTTCTGGTAGGCCGGTCCGGTCGCCGCGGCCTCGGCCAGCCGGCCCTGGGTGATGCGATCGTGGAAGTTGTCGCCGCCGGCGGTGGTGGCCAGCAACAATGTCATCGCGAGCAGGGCGGTCATCGTCGGTCCGTGGAGCGCAAAGCGCGGACGTTAGCAGCTGACGCGTTGCGCGCGCAGTGGTACATGTGGCGGGTTGCCCCGTTCCCGAGGATGTCGCGCATGCCTGCATTCCCCAGCCACGTCGCCGGCCGCACCGATCTGCCGCTGCTCGACGACACCGTCGGCGGCCTGTTGGCGCGCATTGCGGCGCGCTGGCCGGAGCGCGCCGCGCTGGTGGTGCGCAGCCAGCGCGTGCGTATGGACTACCGCACGCTGCACGCCGAGGTGGAGCGGGTGGCCGCCGCGCTGCTGGCGCTGGGCCTGGCGCCCGGCGAGCGCATCGGCATCTGGGCGCCGAATCGCGCCGAGTGGGTGGTGCTGCAGTTCGCCGCGCCGATGGCGGGGCTGATCCTGGTGAACATCAACCCGGCCTATCGCGCGCACGAGCTGGCCTTTGCGCTCAATCACGTCGGCTGCCGCGCGCTGGTGCTGCCGCGGCGCTTCAAGACCTCGCACTACCTGGACATCCTCGCCGGGCTGGCGCCGGAGCTGGCCCACTGTGCGCCGGGCGCGCTGCAGGCGGCGCAGCTGCCGGAGTTGCGCGAGGTGGTCGTGCTGGACGACGAGCCGCAGCCGGGCACCCGTCGCTGGGCGGATCTTTCCGCCGATGCGGCCGCGCTCGACCGCCTGCGCGCGATGCAGGCCACGCTGCGCGCCGACGACGCGGTGAACATCCAGTTCACCTCCGGCACCACCGGCGCGCCCAAGGGCGCCACGCTGACCCACCGCAACATCGTCAACAACGGCTGGTTCATCGGCGAGGCGATGCGGCTCACCGAGCGCGACCGGCTGTGCATTCCGGTGCCGTTCTACCACTGCTTCGGCATGGTGCTGGGCAACCTCGCCTGCGTCACCCACGGCGCCTGCATGGTGATCCCGGGCGAAGGCTTCGACGCGCTGGCCACGTTGGAGACCGTGGCGGAGGAACGCTGCACCGGCCTGCACGGCGTGCCCACCATGTTCATCGCCGAGCTGGAACATCCGCGCTTCGCCGAGTTCGACCTGTCGTCGCTGCGCACCGGCATCATGGCCGGCTCGCCGTGCCCGGTGGAGGTGATGCGCAAGGTGGTCGGCCAGATGCACATGGCCGAGGTGACCATTGCCTACGGCATGACCGAAACCAGCCCGGTGAGCTTCCAGACCGTGCCGGACGATCCGCTGGAGCGCCGCGTGGACAGCGTGGGCCGCATTCATCCCCATCTGGAGGTGAAGCTGGTCGACGAGCACGCCGCCACCGTGCCGCGCGGCGCGCCGGGCGAGCTGTGCACGCGCGGCTACTCGGTGATGCGCGGCTACTGGAACGACGAGGCACACACGCGCGAGGCGATCGATGCCGAGGGCTGGATGCACACCGGCGACCTCGCCACGCTCGACGATGACGGTTACTGCCGCATCGTCGGGCGGCTCAAGGACATGGTCATCCGCGGCGGCGAGAACGTCTATCCGCGCGAGATCGAGGAGTTCCTGTATGGCCATCCAGCCGTCCAGGACGTGCAGGTGTTCGGCGTGCCCGATGCGAAGTTCGGCGAGCAGCTGTGCGCGTGGGTGCGCCTGCGTGAGGGCATGCACGCCAGCGAGGCGCAGATCCAGGATTACTGCCGCCGCCACCTCGCCTACTACAAGGTGCCGCATTACGTGCGCTTCGTCGACGCGTTCCCGATGACGGTCACCGGCAAGGTGCAGAAGTACCTGATGCGCGAGGCGATGGCGGCCGAGCTGGCCGCGCGCGGCTGACGCTTACAGCTCGCCGAGCCGCCCGGCCTCGTAGTCGCGCACCGCGCGCATCACGTCGTCGCGTGTGTTCATCGCGAACGGTCCGTGCTGCACCAGCGGCTCGTGGATCGCCGCGCCGGCCACCACCACGACCTGCGATCGCGTGCCCACCCCGCGGATGCGCAGCAGCACGTCGGCGCCGTGCGCACTGGCGGTGACCGCCGTGGCCGCCGGCAGCGCGCGCGTGGTGGCGCCGTCGGCGGCCAGCGCCAGCTCGCCGGAGAGCGCGTAGCACCACGCGTTCCAGCCGGCCGGCAGGGTGAGCGGAACGGTCGCGCCGGCATCGATGCGCCCATCCAGGATCAGCAGCGACTGCGGCAGGTGCAGCGGCGAGTGGGTGTGCCCGAAGCTGCCTGCGAGCAGGCGCACCCGGCTGCCCGGCAGGGCCAGCTGGGGCACGTTGGCCGCGGCCAGATGAAAGCTCGCCGGCGGCTGCTGCTTCAGCTCGCTGGGCGAGTTGACCAGCAGCTGCAGTACCTCCAGCGACAGCGTGTCGCCGCGCGCCCGCGCCTGACGCATCACCCCGCGACCGGCCAGCGTCCAGTGCAGGTCGCCCGGCCGCACGCAGTGGCAGGCGCCGGCGCTGTCCTGCATCTCGATCTCGCCCTGTGCGTGCTCGAGCACCAGGGTGGCCACCGACAGGCCCGCGAGCGGCCGCGGCTCCCGCTCCGGCCCGGCCGACTGCACGTGGTCGACCACCAGCAGCGGCGACATGTCGCGATCGAACCCGTCGTGGCGAAACTGGCGCAGCCGCCCGCCGCTGCCGGCGGGGTGGACGCGCGGTCGCAGGGGGCGGGAAAACACCGGATCGCGGGCGGGCAAGGAGCCGTGCATGGCGTGCCTGGGCGAGGGGACGACGCACTGTGCCGTGCCGTTGTCCCACGCGCTGTGCCGGCCGTCACGCGCCGTGGCGGCGGGTGCGTTCGGGCTCCGGTGGCGAGGCGTCCGATGCCACCCGCCCGATCATGTCCGCCGAGCGGCCAGCTGCGGCCAGGTGCGGCGGCGGGCGCCGCGCGAGCCAGCCCGGCAGCTCGCTGGCCGGCATCGGCCGCGCGATGTGGAAGCCCTGCACCTCGTCACAGGCCATGCCGCACACCGCGGCGTAGATCGCGGCGGTCTCCACGCCTTCCACCACCACGCGAAAGCCCAGCTCGCGGGCCAGTTCGGTCATCGCGCGCACGATCGCGCCGTCGTGCCGGATCGCATCCATGGCGCGCACGAACGACTGGTCGATCTTCAGGCTGGTCGCTGGCATCTGCCGCAGCGAGGCGAGGTTGCTGTAGCCGGTGCCGAAGTCGTCGATGGCGATGCCCACGCCCAGCGCGCGGATCGCCTCCAGATGCTCGCGCGTGGTGTCCGAGTGTTCCAGCAAGGTGCTCTCGGTGAACTCCAGCTCCAGCGTGTCCAGCGCCACGCCATGGCGGATCGACGCGCTGCGCAGGCGCTCGACCAGTTCGCTGCCGAGGTCGCTGCTGGACACGTTGAGCGACAGTTTCAGATCCAGCCCCGCACGCCGCCACGCGCCGAGCTGGGCGATGGCGCTGTCCAGCACCCATTCGGTGAGCGTGCGCATCAGCCCGGCCTGCTCGGCCAGCGCAACGAACCGCGCCGGCGGAATCGAGCCCAGCGTGGGGTGGCGCCAGCGCGCCAGCGCCTCCACCGCCACGCAGCGGCCGCTGGCCAGCTCCAGCCGCGGCTGGTAGTGCAGCTCCAGCTCGGTGCCCTCGCCCAGCGCGGCGGCCAGCTCGGTCACCAGGAAAAACTCCTGGCGCTGCTGCTCGTCCTGCGCGGGCTCGTAGATCGACCAGCCGCGCACGTTGTGCTGGGCCGCGTGCGAAGCGCTCATCACCAGCCGCAACGGATCGCCGCCCTCGATGGCGCCGACGTCGAAGTTGAGCAGGCCCACGCCCGGCTGCAGCGTGAGCGGAATGCCCAGGCAGTCGAACGGCTGGCGCAGGCGGTGCACCAGCTCATCCATCTGCGCGGCGTCCACCACGTGCGGCGAGTCCGGCAGCACGGCGGCAAAGCGGTGCGTACCCACCTGGTAGAGATGGGTGTGCTCGGGCATCCACAGCTGGATGCGCGCGGCGCTGTCGCGCATCAGCTCGTCGGCGTAGGCGTGGCCCATCGCGCGGACAAAGGCGTTGAAGCGGTTGACCGGCGCCACGTCGATCACCATCAGCCAGGCACGGTGGGCGCCGCCGCGCTGGCGCTCGCGCAGATCCTCGAAGAACGCGTTGCGATGCGGCAGCTGGGTCACCGGATCGGTGCGGCCCAGGTAACTGCCCAGCACCAGCCCGGTACCGGCCAGTTCGGCAGCGTCGCGCAGGTCAGCGCGCTCCGCGTCGCTCAGGCCGCTGCGCGGGGCGTAGTCCATCACGCACAGCGCGCCCAGGTGCTGGCCGCTGAGCGTGTACACCGGTTCGCTGGCGAAGAAGCGCATCGACACCGCGTGCAGGTCGGGAAGCAGCGGCGCGCCGCCGAAACGTGCATCAGCCTCGGTATCGGGGACCACCTGGGTTTCGCCGAGGCGGCACGCTTCCAGACAAGCCGGATGCAGCGCGTGCGGCGAGTGCGGGCAGCGCGCGTCGGTGCTGAACCAGTAGGCGCTGCCGCTGGAGAGCATCAGAGACACCATCGGTACCTGCAGCGAATGGGCGGCCAGCCGCGCCACCGCGTCAAAGCCCGGCACGGCGAAGCCGTCCGTCCAGTCGGCGGGATCGAGGCCCGTGTCGGCCGGCTGCTGGCCCGCCGGGGTGTCTGACGTGCTTGCCATGGCTTTTCCTTGTCCCTGGGCCGCGCCTGCCAGAGCGCCGCCCCGTGCCACTGGGGTATCCGTGGGGAGACCCGAATTTAATCCGGATTCATTCTCTTCGGCCGGCCGATACGTATCTGAAGGGCTGCCCGGGCCATGCCGGGCGCCGTCCGGGCCGCGACGGTCCGGGCGACTCTTGCCCCCAGAACACAATGGAGAGTCCCATGAAAACACTGCCCCTGACGATTTTCGCCGGCGCCCTGCTCGCGGCCACCGCCGGCGCGGCCCACGCCCAGAACGCCTCCGGCCCGGGTTTCTATGGCGCGATCGGCTATCACTCGGTCAACCCCGAGAGCGGCAACGGCACGTTGGCCGGCGTGTTCCGCAGCGACATCGACAGCGACTCCGAGCCCACCCTCACCCTCGGCTACCACTTCGATGCCAACTGGAGCGCCGAGGCGTGGCTGCCGCTGACCAAATTCAAGCACGACGTGAGCCTGGACGGCGCCAAGTCGGCCAGCATCGAGCACATGCCCTACCTGTTCACGGCGCAGTACCACTTCCTGCCGGACAGCGCGTTCCGCCCGTTCATCGGCGCCGGCTACGGCTTCGTCGACGTCAGCAATGAGCGCACCACCGGCCCGATCGCGGGCACTTCGCTCAACGTGAAGGGCGGCGACGGCTTCGTCGGCCAGTTCGGTGTGGATTACTACGCCACCGACAACGTGTTCATCCGCGCGGATGCTCGCTACTTCGACTGGAAGAGCAAGGTCGAGCTCAACGGCGCGGGCATCGGCGAAGTGAAGGTGAACCCGTGGATCTACGGCGTGAGCGTGGGCTACCGGTTCTGAGGAGCACTGGCCCAGGCCAGGGTGCGGCCGCCGTCTGGCGGCCGCGCTTTCCCGATGGCCACCGCGCCACCCCGCCTGCAGATTCGTCCGCCGGTTGATGCCCGCGCTGCGCGGAACCGACCAGGGCATCACCGTGGGTTACGTCGCGTGGGTGATCCTTGTACGGTACGATTACCGTACAAGGAGAGCTCTCATGATTGCTACTACCGATCGTCTCGACCTGCGTCTCAGCAGCGAAGAAAAGGATCGCCTGCGCCGTGCAGCCGCGCTCAAGGGCGTGCCGCTCGCCGCCTTCGTGCGTGATGCCGCCCTCCATGAAGCCGAGACCACCATGGCCCATGCTTCCAGGGCAGGGCGCGACGGCCTCGCCGGGCGCTTGCGCGGGCGCGCCACTGCGCGCCTGAGCACCGACACGATCATGCAGCACACCCGCGGCGCATGAGCCGCGTGCTGGTGGATGCCAACGTACTGCTGGACGTGCTGACCGACGACCCGCAGTGGTACGGCTGGTCGGCCACCCAGCTCGACACCTGCGCAGCGCGATCCGAGATATGCATCAATCCCATCGTCTACGCCGAGGTTTCGGTCGGCTTCGAGCGCATCGAGGAACTCGACGAGGCCCTGCGACCCGAGCTCTTCACCCGTCTGGAACTGCCCTGGGAGGCCGGCTTCCTCGCCGGCAAGGCCTTTCTGCAATACCGCCGCGCCAAGGGCAGTCGCAGCTCGCCGCTACCCGATTTCTACATCGGCGCGCACGCGGCGATCGACGGCATGGTGCTGCTGACGCGCGACGCGAAGCGTTATCGCACCTACTATCCAAGGCTCGAGTTGATCTGCCCCTGAGAGGGCGGTCGACAGCGGGCGTGGGCGTAGCGATCGATCGCCGCGAGTCATTCCCGGCCGTGGCGGGGCGAGGGCCGCGCGCACTTCTCGCGAGACTTTCCGGGTGCTACTCCGGCCGGTGCGGCGCGGCGAGATAGTCCTCGCTCTGCATCTCGATCAGCCGCGATTCGGTGCGGCCGAATTCGGCGCGCAGGCGCTCGCCGTCGTACAGCTCGGTGATCGGCGCGGCGGCGGACAGCACCAGCTTCACGCGGCGGTCGTAGAACTCGTCCACCAACTGCACGAAGCGCTTCGCCGCGTCCTCGCTGTACACGGTGAACTGCGGCACGTTGGACACCAGGATGGTGGCGGAGGATTTCGCCAGCGCGATGTAGTCGGCCACCGCGCGCGGGCCTTCGCACAGTGCGTCGAAGGTGAACCACAGCACGCCCTCGGCGCGGCGGCGCAGCGGCACCTCGCGGCCGTTGAGGGTGATCGCGCCGCCGTCGACCGGTTCGTCCTGCGCCTGGCTGGCGAAGATGCGCGTCAGCGCGCGCTCGGCTTCGGCGCCGGGCGGCGTGAGGTAGACCGGCGCCTGGCTCAGCGCGCGCAGGCGCCAGTCGCGCGAGGACACCATCTCCACCACGTGGCAGTGCTTCTGCAGCAGCGCGATCGCGGGCAGAAAGCGGGCGCGCTGCAGGCCGTCGCGATA
>DASUJJ010000075.1:0-7848 GCA_036279335.1 Dyella sp. | reverse complement strand
GCGGCGATCGCCGGGCGGATCGCGCCGACGTAGTTGCCCAGATGGGGCGTGCCGGTGGTGGTGATGCCGGTGAGGACTCGGGTCTGCATGCGTGGGCGATCGTGCTCAGTGGATCAGGGTGGACTTGCCGAACAGCGATTCCACCAGGTCCACCGCCAGCTTGGCGGTCTGGTTGCGCTTGTCGAAGGCAGGGTTGAGCTCGACGATGTCGAGCGAGCCCAGGCGACCGCTGTCGGCGATCATCTCCATGCACAGCTGCGCCTCGCGGTAGTTCGGGCCGCCGCGCACGGTGGTGCCCACGCCCGGCGCGATAGTCGGATCGAGGAAGTCGACGTCGAAGCTGACGTGCAGGTGGGTGTTGTCGTCCATGCCGGCGAGCGCTTCTTCCATCGTGCGCTTCATGCCGTTTTCGTCGATGTGGCGCATGTCAAACACCTGCACCTGCGCATCGCGGATCAACTGCTTCTCGATGTCGTCGACCGAGCGGATGCCGATCTGCCGGAACACGTCAGGCGTGGTCGCCGGGACGTGGCCGCCGACTTCCACCAGCTCCTTCGGGCCGTTGCCGCACAGGCACGCCACCGGCATGCCGTGGATGTTGCCCGAGGGCGTGGCCAGCGCGGTGTTGAAATCCGAGTGCGCGTCGAGCCACAACACGCGCAGCGTCTTGCCCTGCGCGCGGCAGTGCGCGGCCACCGCGGCAATCGAGCCGATTGCCAGGCAGTGGTCGCCGCCGAGCATGATCGGCAGGTGGCCGGCGGCCAGCTCCGCGTGCACCGCGTCGAACACGGCCCGGTTCCACGCGGCCACCTCGGTCAGGTGTCGATAACCGTCCACCGGCGGCAGCCACGGATTCATCGGCCCGGCCACGTTGCCGCGGTCGACCACGCTGCGCCCGCGCTTGGCGAGCTTCTCGGCCAGCCGCGCCACGCGCAGCGCCTCCGGCCCCATCGACGCGCCGCGGTGGCCCGCGCCGATGTCGGTGGGAACGCCGATCAGGGAAATGCTCTGCTTGCTCATGCTGCCTCGTCGTGTCGGTCGCGCCGCGTGGCGGGCACCCGCGCGATGCGCCTGCGCGCAAGGAGGGGGTGGTCAGGCGAAGCGGGCATCGGCCCGCGCAACCGAGTGGCCATGGGCGTGACGGTGGTGCCGGCACCAGGACTCGAACCCGGGACCTACTGATTACAAATCAGTTGCTCTACCAACTGAGCTATACCGGCGTGGCCGGTCATTCTAACAGGCGTGGCTGGCCGGGGCGCGGCGGTGAGTCAAAAGCAACCGGTGCTGTGCGAGCCCACGCCGAGTGCGCGGATGCGCTGGCGCCAGGCAGCGGGATTGTCATCGGCCAGCACCACGTCGAGCCAGTACTCGGGCACCGCCTCCACGCGCTCGGTCATCAGCGCCGGGAAGCCCGCGGCCACCACCTCGTCGCGCCGCTTGCGCGCATTCGCCGGATCCTTGAACAGGCCCAGCGAGATGGTGTTGGGCTGGTCGCCCGAGCTGACCACGAAATAGTCGCCGACATTTGCCTCGCCGAGGCGCTGCGCCTGGGCCAGCGCCTGCGCGCGGCTGGCCTGCGCCGGCAGGTAGACCCACCAGCCGCGCGACTGCTGCGACTGCTCCTGCCGCGAGCGGCTGCGCGCGGTGCGCGATTCGAGCTGGCTGCGCACGCTGCGCAGCGCCTGCAGGCTGGCAAACGGACCCAGCGCCACGCAGCGATAGCTGGCGGCCGCGGGCTCCGGTGCAGTGGACGGGCTGGCGGGCGCGCTCGCCACGGCCGCGGCACTGGTTGCGGGCGCGGGCGCGACCGACGCCGGCGACGGGGGCACGGCCGCCGCGGCCACGAGATCCGGCCGCTCGGTCAGCAGGTGCAGCACCGGTACGCCGGGATCGGTCACGCTGCGCACGTGGGCGTCGTCCTGGCCCAGTACCAGCCACGCACCGACGGCGATGTTGAGCGCGACCAGCAGCACGAACAGAAGACGCAGGAACATCGACATCCCTCGGACAGATACCGCCGGCCAGTCTACCGGGCGCCGACGGCCGGAACCGCCGCGCGGCTCCATACGTCGACCCCGCGCAGCACGCCGTCAATGAACAGCTCACCGGGCCGGTTCACCAGCGCGCGCAGGCTCACCGCGTCGCCGCCGCCGAACAGCAGCGTCGGCGCACCGCCGAGCTGCGGCGCCACCTGCGCGGCGAAGCGCTCCACCAGCGCGGCACATGCGCCCCAGCATCCGGACGCCACCGCGTCGGCGGTGTTGTCGGCCAGCGTGCCGACCGTGCCGATCTGCTCGGGTTGCACGCGCGCCGTGGCGCCCAGCAGGGACTGCCGCATCAGCTGCGGCCCTGGCGCGATGGCGCCGCCCAGATGACGGCCGTCTCCGGCGAGCGCATCCAGCGTGAGCGCCGTGCCGACACCCACCAGCACGCACGGCGCCATCCCCGCGGCGTGGGCTGCCACCATGCCCAGAAAGCGGTCAACGCCCAGCCGCGGCGGATCGGCGTAGGCGCTGCGCACGCCGCACGCGGCGGCCGGGCTGCGGATCCAGTGGACGTCGCGGGACAGCGTCGCCATCGCCTGCGTCGCCACCAGCGCCTCGCGTGCCGCATCGACTACCGAGGCACCGAACACGCCGGCCACCGGCGGCAGGTTTCGCCACTGCTCGCGCAGGGTGTCGGCCATCGGCTCGGCCCAGGCCACCGCGCCGTGCGCCAGCTCGCCGGCGTCATCGCGCGCGGTCCACTTCAGGCGGGTATTGCCCAGATCCAGCAGCAGCCTCATGCGCGGCGCACCGTGACGTCCGCGCTGTCCACCGCACGCGTGCTGCCGTCGGCCAGCTCCACCAGCAGCGCACCGCGGGCATCGACGCCGGCCCCCGTGCCGACGCAATCGCCCTGCGCGCCGCTCAGCGTGAGCGCGCAGCCGCGCAGCAGATCGTGGGCGGCGTAGTCGTCGACGAAGGCGGCAAAGCCGTGCCGCTCGAACTGCACCAGCCCCTCCGCCAGCGCCTGCACCAGCGCCGCGGCCATGCGGTTGCGCGAGGGCGGCTGGCCGCCGTGCAGGCCCGCCACATCGGCCACCGGCTGCCCGGCCTGCTCGCGCAGCGCGTCGGTGAGGCGCAGGTTGAGGCCGATGCCGATCACCGCGGCACACGGCCCCTGATACTCGCCGCTGAGCTCGACCAGGATGCCGGCCAGCTTGCCCTGCGGGGTGAGCAGATCGTTGGGCCATTTGAGGCCGGCACCGGAGACGCCAAGCGCGGCCAGCGCGCGCAACACGATCACGCCGACGGCCAGCGAGAGGCCGGACAGGCCCGCCAGACCGCCGTCGAAACGCTTCAGGCACGAGACGTAGAGATTGAGCCCCGGCGGCGACAGCCACGCTCGCCCGCGGCGGCCGCGGCCGGCGGTCTGGGTTTCGGCGAACACCACGCTGAGATCCGCCGCCGCCGGCCCGCGACGCAGCAGCTCGCTCGACGTGGAATCGAGCTCCCAGTGCACTTCCAGTGCGCCCAGGCGATCGCCGATGGCCGGCTCGACGGCCTCGCGGATGCGCGCCACATCCAGCAGCTCGACCGGCCACGGCAGGCGGTAGCCGCTGCCACCGCGCGATTCGATCGGCAGGCCGCGCGCACGCAGCACCTCGATCTGCTTCCAGATCGCGGCGCGGGTCAGCCCCGCGGTTTCGGCCAGACGGGCGCCGGACACGGGCTGGCCCGAGGCCAGTGCCGCCAGCAGCTCAGCCGGTTGCATGGTGAGAGCCCGCGGTTTGCGGGAAAAAGGGAAAAGGCATGCGCGGCATTCTATCCCCGGCGCCGTGCGAAGCCGCGACATGACGCCACGGCCAAGCCGACCCCGCCGGGCGCAGCCCAAGTGGCCGCGACACTGGCAGGCGTATCGGCTTTCTGTCACGCTCGACGACCTGTTCATGCGAATCAAGGGGTTGAGTCGGCATGAGTACCCTACGCTGGATTCTCGCAAGTGCCCTGGTGGCGCTGGTGTCGTCGCCGTCACTGGCTGCGCCCGGCGCGGACGACGCGGGTACGCAGAACCTCGGCCAGCACGCCGCCAGCAGCAACGCCCCTTCGCGCACGATCGACAGTGGCAGCGTGGTCGGCGGCAGCCTGGCCGGCCCCTCGACCAGCCGCAGCGCCGAGGCACCCGCGGATTCCAGCAGCAGCGACGGCGACAGCAGCACGCTGCCGATCAGCTCAGGTGCGCGCCAGGCACCACCGTCGCATTCCAACGTGGGCTGGCAGTCGTTGCTGCCCGGCTCGATCCAGTAAGCGGCCGAGCCCGCACCGTCGGCACGTCGGGGCGCTCCCGCTCCGCAACGCCGCGACCGTTCCCGCTCAGCCCGCCGGCAACGTCACGCTGAAGCGCGCCCCGCCGAACTCCGGCGAGCGGTCCACCGCCAGCTCGCCCTGATACGCCCGCACGATGTCCTGCACGATCGACAGGCCGATGCCGTGGCCCTTGACCCGCTCGTCGCCGCGCACGCCGCGCTGCAGCACGCGATCGACCTGATCGGGGTCGATGCCCGGGCCATCGTCCTCCACGCTCATCAGCAAGCCGGGGCGCTGCTTGCCGGGCTGCGGCTGCGCCTTGATCACCAGCAGCACGCGGTGGCGCGACCACTTGAAGGCGTTTTCCAGCAGGTTGCCCATCAGCTCCAGCAGGTCGCCCTGCTCGCCGTAGAACGCCACGCCGTCGTCGATCTCGAACTCGCACAGCACGTTCTTCGCGGCGTAGACCTTTTCCAGACTCTGCACCAGGTCTTCGGCGTGGCTGGCGATGGGGATGGCCGTGGCAAACGGCTGCCGCCCGGTGGTGGCGGCGCGGGCCAGCTGATACGCCACCAGCTCGTCCATGCGGCGGACCTGGTCGAGCACGTCGTGGGCCAGCGCCGGCGCCTCGCTGGACGATTCCAGCCGCGAGCGGATCACCGCCAGCGGCGTCTTCAGGCTGTGCGCGAGGTCGGCCAGGGTGTTGCGGTAGCGCGTGCGCTGCTCGCGCTCGCTCTCGATGAAGCCGTTGATGCGCTCGGTGAGACCGGTGAGCTCCAGCGGGTACTGGCTGTCGAGCGAATCGCTCTTGCCGCGCTCGACCCGGCTCATGTCCGCCGCCACCTTGCGCAGCGGCGTGAGGCTCCAGCGCAGCAGCAGCATCTGCAGCACGATCAGCATCACGCCCAGCGTGGCCAGGTAGACGATCAGCGAGCGGCGGTAGGTGGCGTTCTCGCCCTGGAACTGCTCTTCGGTCTGCGCCACGGTAAAGGTGAGCTGCACCGACTTGTTGTCCTGCGACTCGAACACCACGCCGTAGCTGTAGTAGTAGAGGCGGCCCATGCGGGTATCGATGGGGCCGACGAAGCGCGTTTCGCCGGGCGGCAGCATGGTGAGAAAACTGAAGTCACGCCCGATCGCCGAGGACGACTCCCAGTGGAAGCCGTTCTCGCCTTCGGCCACCGCATACAGGCCCGAACCCGGCCGCGAGAAACTCGGGTCGGGCGACGAATACGGCAGCAGCACCCGGCCGTTGCGGCCCACGTCGATCAGTGCCAGATAGGCCAGCACGTCGTTTTCCAGCCGGTCGCGCAGGCCGCTCAGCGCGGTCTGGTATTTGGCCTGGGACAGGGTGACGCCGATGATGCCCAGGAACCCGGCCAGCGCCAGGCCGGTGGCCAGCGCCGCGCGCGCCGCCAGCGAGAGCGGGCGGCGCGGTGCGGGCGACTCAGTCCTCGTCGCCGTCGCTGCGGGGGATGGCAAAGCGGTATCCGCGTCCACGCACGGTCTCGATGGGCTTGATGGTGCTTTCGGGGTCGAGCTTGCGGCGCAGGCGTCCGATGAACACCTCGAGCACGTTGGAGTCGCGGTCGAAATCCTGCTGGTAGATGTGCTCGGTCAGGTCGGCCTTGGACACCAGCTCGCCGGCGTGCAGCATCAGATACTCCAGCACCTTGTACTCATAGCTGGTGAGGTCGACCACCTTGCCTTCCACCGATACCGTCTGCGCGGTGGTGTCGAGCTTGATCGGCCCGCACGCCAGCACCGGCTTGGACCAGCCGCTGGCGCGACGCACCAGCGCGTTGATGCGCGCCAGCAGCTCTTCCACATGGAACGGCTTGACCAGGTAATCGTCGGCACCGTGCTTGAGGCCTTCGACCTTGTCCTGCCAGCCGCCGCGGGCGGTGAGGATCAGGATGGGATAACGCTGGCCCGCCTCACGCAGCGACTTGATCAGGTCCATGCCCGACATCTTGGGCAGGCCCAGGTCGATGATCGCCAGGTCGAACGGCACCTCGCGCCCCAGGTACATGCCTTCCTCACCGTCCTGCGCGGCGTCGACGGCGAAGCCGTCGCGCTTGAGGCGCGCGGCGAGGGTCTCGCGCAGCGGCGCCTCGTCCTCCACCAAAAGGATGCGCATCAGTGTTTCTCCTTGTTGCCCCGACCGTTGCCGGCCGGATTCTTGGTTGACGGAACGGCCGCCGGGCGCCTGTCCGGATCGGCGGGGATCGCCAGCGTGCGCACGTAGCCGCCCGGTGTAAGCACCTTGATGCGGTACTCGGTCTTGCGTCCGAACTCCCGACGATCTGCTGAAAGCACCCTGCCTCCCGTGTCGTGCTGCACCTTCTCGACGGCCTGATCCAGGCTCAGCCTGTGCTCCTGCTGCGCCCACAGCGGCGTGGCCACGGCCATCAGCAGGGGTGCAGCGAGCAAGTGCGACAGGATAAGCGTCTTGGGTGTCATGCGTTCGTGATCCGGCCGCCGGCGGGGAATCCGGCATGCTGCGAGGTTACGGCGCCCGGGCTGAATAGTGGCCCGAACCCGCCCGCTTGTCATGCCGCCACGCGTACCGGAGCAAGCGCGTGTTCGAGCAGGCTCCAGCCTGCGTCGGGCAGGTGCGCGCCCTCGCTCAGCACGCGGCGAAAGCCGCGGGCGCCGGGCTGACCCTGATACAGCCCCAGCACGTGCCGGGTGATGTGCTTGATCGACGTGCCGCGCGCCAGCTCGGCCTCGACGTAAGGACGCAGGTGCGCCAGCACCGCCTCGCGCGTAGGCAGTGGCTCGCCGTACAGCGCCGACTCGACCTGCGCCAGCAGATAGGGATCGTGGTACGCGGCGCGACCCAGCATCACGCCGTCCACCTGTGCCAGGTGTGCGCGCACCTCGTCCACCGTGGTGATGCCGCCATTGATCACCACCGTGAGCGCGGCGAATTCGCGCTTGAGCCGATAGACGCGCTCGTAGTCCAGCGGCGGAATCTCGCGGTTCTCCTTCGGGCTCAGCCCCTGCAGCCAGGCCTTGCGCGCATGCACCACCAGCACGCTGACGCCGGCGGCGAGCATGGTTTCGGTGAAGTGCTGCAGGCCCGCGTAGTCGTCCTGGTCGTCGACGCCGATGCGGCATTTCACCGTCACGGGAATGGAAACCGCCCGCTTCATCGCTTCCACGCAATCGGCAACGAGGCCCGGCGTCTTCATCAGGCAGGCGCCGAAGGTGCCCGACTGCACCCGGTCCGACGGGCAGCCGACATTGAGATTGATCTCGTTATAGCCGAAGTCCTCGCCGACGGAGGCGGCGATAGCGAGCTTGGTGGGATCGGAGCCGCCGAGTTGCAGCGCCAGAGGCTGTTCCTCGGGCGAAAAGCCAACCAGCCGCGCCCGATCGCCATGGATCACCGCATCGGCCACCACCATCTCGGTATAGAGCAGAGCGTGACACGTCAGTTGGCGATGGAAGAAGCGGCAATGCCGATCCGTCCAGTCCATCATCGGTGCTATGGCTATTTTCACCATGGTTCCAATGTCCTGGATTTTGTCGCCTTCTAAAATCGGAAAATTTT
>DASUJJ010000074.1:0-10127 GCA_036279335.1 Dyella sp. | reverse complement strand
GGCTGCTACAGGCATCGGCAGATCGAGCGATCACCGTGGATGAGGCCCATCCATGCCCTGGCTGAACATCACGCGGTAGCCGCGCTTGAGCTGCGCGTCGCGCGCCTTCTCGAAGGCGGCGATGGCGGCGTCGCGCTCCAGGTACTGCTCGCGCTTGAGCGTGGCCTTGCCGCCTTGCGTGCCGGTTTCGCGGTACAGCGTCCAGCCGCCGAGCAGGTCCTGCTCGAGCACGATCTGGACGTAGCGCGGCGCTTCGGTCGCGGCGGGCGGGGTTTGCAGGTAGAGGCGCATGGCGTCCGGGGAGGGGCTGACGGGCGCGGCCGGTGGGCCGCCAACCCGTCATTCTAGAAGGCCGGCGCCGATGGTGCGAGCCGCGCCGGCTCAGCCTTCCGGCGGGGGCGGCACGCGGCGATGGCGGGTGAGCCGCTCGGCCAGCAGCGGCAGCAGCGAGATCAGCGCAATGCCGCCCAGCGGCAGCAGCACGCTGCGATGAAAAAGCAGGCCCAGGCTCAGCTCGCCGCTCTGGCTCAGCGCGGCTCCCAGGCCGGCGCCCACCAGGTTTTCGAACACCAGCGTCACCGTGCCGCCCAGCCAGGTGGCGCCGAGGAACAGCCACAGCCCGCAGCGCAGCCAGGCCAGCGAGACCGTCACGGCGCCGAACGGCAGCACCGGCACGAAGCGCAGGAACAGCGTGTAGCTCACCGGGTGGTGGGCGAAGCCGTGGCGCAGCCGTTCCACCGCACGCGGCGGCGGCTTGCGCCCCGCGCTGAAGGCGTAGCGGCTGGCCAGGAACAGGATCAGCGAGCCCAGCGTGAGCGCGATCGAGGAGTAGATCGTGCCCTCCACCACGCCGAAGGCGAAGCCGCCGGCCAGGATGATCACGATGGTGCCGGGAATGCCGGTGGCCATGCCCAGCGTCAGCAGGCCGATGAAGGCCAGGCGCGACAGCCACGGCGCGGCGGCGATCTGTGCCTGCAGATGCTCCTGGTGCGCCACCAGGTATTCCGGCGTGAACTGGTCGAGCGTGCCGGACGCATACAGCGCGATGCCGGCCAACACCAGCAGGATCAGCGGCAGCGCGGCGCGCAGGCGGCTCAATAGCCGGGCCCGCTCTCGCCGTAGGCCGCCAGCACCGCGCGTGCCTCGTCGCGCAGGATGTCGCGGCGCACGGCGATGCCGCGACGCTCCAGCTCGCCGGTCCAGTCGGCCGGCAGCGGGCCCTCGTCGAATTCGGTCAAGTCCTCGACGTCTTCAGAGCGGGCGCCGATCAGCAGCTCGTCGATGCCGGCCCACACGGTGGCGCCGTAGCACTGGCAGCACGGTTGCGCGCTGGTGGCCAGCGCGTAGCGTCCGCCGTCCTCGTTGAGGCGATAGCGCTGCAGCCGCTGCTGCGCGCCCATGTACGCCATCATCTCGGCGTGCGCCACTGAACAGTTCTGCGGGATCACGCGGTTGACGCCGGCGGCGATCAGTCGGCCCTCGCCATCGAACACCGCCGCGCCGAACGGGCCGCCGCTGCCGTTGGCCACGTTGTGGCGCGACAGCGCGATCGCCAGGCCCACGCGCTCCTCGTCGGTGAGGTAGCGGCGTGTGGTGTCGGCCACGTCGCCCAGCCATGGCGGCAGGGTGAGGTGGATCTGGATCGGAAGCATCGCCACCGGACTCAGGCCTTGCTCGCCCAAGTATCGCGCAGCGTCACCACGCGATTGAACACCGGCGCATGATCGTGATGATCGAAGCGGTCGGCGACGAAGTAGCCCAACCGCTCGAACTGGACATGCTGCTCCGGCTCGGCCAGCGCCGCGGCGCGTTCCACCCAGCCGGTGACCACGCGCTTGGCTTCCGGGTTGATGTGCGTCGTCCACGGCCGGCCGTCGCTTTCGTCGTCCGGCGCGGCCACCGAGAACAGGCGGTCGTACAGGCGCACCTCGGCGGCCACGCCGTGCGCGGCGCTGACCCAGTGGATGGTGCCCTTCACCTTGCGGTCGGCGCCCGGCAGGCCGTGGCGGGAATCCGGATCGAGCGTGCAGCGCACCTCGATCACCTGGCCGTCGGCGTCCTTGACGATTTCCTCGCACTTGACGATGCCCACGCCGCGCAGGCGCACCTCGCCCTCGGGCTTGAGGCGGTGGAAGCCCTTCGGCGGCACCTCGGCGAAGTCCTCGCGCTCGATCCACACCTCGCGCGAAAACGGCACGGTGCGGCTGCCGAAGCTCTCGTCCTTGGGATGGTTGGCGAAGGTGAGGATCTCCTCGTGGCCTTCGTCCAGATTGGTGATGACCAGCTTGAGCGGGTCGAGCACGGCCATGCGGCGCGGCGCCTTGGCGTCCAGATCCTCGCGCACGCAGCCCTCGAACACGGCGTAGTCGATCACGCTGTTCTGCTTGGACACGCCCAGGCGCTCGATCAGCAGCCGGATGCTGGCCGCGGTGAAGCCGCGCCGGCGCAGGCCGCGCAGGGTGTTCATGCGCGGGTCGTCCCAGCCGTCGACGTGGCCCTCGTTCACCAGCTGCGCGAGCTTGCGCTTGGAGGTGATCGAGTAGCTGAGGTTGAGCCGCGAGAACTCGATCTGGCGCGGCTTGCTCGGTTTGGTCTCCAGCCCGGCGTCGACCAGCGGCTGCCACAGCTCGGGGTGGTTGGGCAGGTCGACGTGGTCGACGAACCAGTCGTACAGCGGGCGGTGGTCTTCGAACTCCAGCGTGCACAGCGAGTGGGTGATCGATTCCAGCGCGTCGGACAGGCAGTGTGCGTAGTCGTACATCGGGTAGATCGGCCACGCGTCGCCGGTGTTCTGGTGGGTGACCTTGCGCACGCGGTAGATCGCCGGGTCGCGCAGGTTGATGTTGCCCGCGGCCATGTCGATCTTGGCGCGCAGCGTCTTGCTGCCGTCGGCGAACTCGCCCGCGCGCATGCGCTTGAACAGGTCGAGATTTTCTTCCACCGAGCGGTCGCGGAACGGCGAGTTGCGGCCCGGCTCGGTCAGCGTGCCGCGGTAGGCGCGCACTTCGTCGGCGTCGAGGTCGTCGACGTAGGCCTTGCCGTCCTCGATCAGCTTGATCGCGGCGCGGTAGAACACCTCGAAGTAGTCCGAGGCGTGGCGCAGCTCGTGCCACTCGTAGCCGAGCCAGCGCACGTCGTCCTTGATGCCCTCGACGAACTCGGGGTCTTCCTTGCCCGGGTTGGTGTCGTCCAGCCGCAGGTTGCACCAGCCGCCGGCGAACTCCCGGGCAATGCCGAAGTTCAGGCAGATCGCCTTGGCGTGGCCGATGTGCAGGTAGCCGTTGGGCTCCGGCGGGAAGCGCGTGCGCGTGCTGGCGTGCTTGCCGCTGGCCAGGTCGTCGCGAATGATCTGGCGGATGAAATCGCGCGGCGCATCGGACGCGGGGCTGGGCGGGGCGCTGGGGGTTTCGTTGGACATCGGGTTGGCTTCGGCTCGCAGATGCGTGGGCGGAAAGCGCCGGAGTTTACCCGCTCGCGCGTTAGCGGCCATCCGCGCCCCTGCCGCGGCGCGCTTGCCGGGGCCGCGCATCCGCACTAGCTTGCGGGCATGCACATCGCCTACCGCGCCGAAACCCTGATCGATGCCCACCTGGTGAAGGACGCGCTGGAGCGCGCCGAGATCCCCGCCTTCGTCACCGGCGAGTACCTCACCGGCGCCGTGGGCCAGCTGCCGGCGATGGATTACGTGGCGGTGATGGTGCCCGAGTCCGCGCGCGAGGCGGCCGCCCGCGTGGTGGCGGAAGTGGCGCAGGTGCTGGCCGAATCCCGCGCGGTGTCGGACGGCTGGGACGCCGATCCGGACCCGTCCGGCGCGCTGCTCGCCTGAGTCCAACGATGGCGGTGACGTCCACCGATCCGGCGCTGCCGGCCGCGCCCGCGCTGCCGGCACGCGCCGACGTGCTGGCGATGGTGGCCGGCGCGGCGCTGCTGTCGTGCACCAGCATCTTCGTGGTGCTGGCGCAGGTGGGGCCGGCGGTGTCGGCGTTCTATCGCATGCTGTTCGGCGGCGTGGCGCTGCTCGGCTGGGTGGCGCTTACCGGACGCTGGCGTGCGATCACCCGCCGCGACGCGCTGCTGGCCCTGCTGCCCGCGTTGGGGTTGGCGGGCGACCTGCTGCTGTGGCACCGCTCGATCCTGTGGGTGGGCCCGGGCGTGGCCACGCTGCTGACCAATTTCCAGGTGTTCCTGCTGGCCCTGGTGGGCGTGGCGGCGTATCGCGAGCGGCTGGCGCCCGGCTTCTGGCCGGGCATGGCGCTGGCGCTGGCGGGCCTGTGGCTGCTGGTGGGCGCGCACTGGTCGCTGTTCGACGCGGCGCATCGCCTCGGCGTGTGGCTTGGCCTGGCCAGCTGCCTCGCCTACACGGTGTACCTGCTGAGTTTTCGGCGCGCGCTGTCCGGCCGCACGGCGCTGGCGCCAGCGCAGTTCCTGGGCCTGATGAGCCTGCTGTGCGCAGCAGCGCTGGGCGCGTGGTGCGTGATCGAAGGCGACTCGCTGGCGCTGACCACCTTGCGCGGCTGGAGCGCGCTGCTGGCGCTGGGCCTGCTGGGGCAGGTGGTGGCATGGCTGCTGATCGTGCGCTCGATGCCGCGCCTGCCGGCCTCGCTCGTCGGCCTGCTGTTGCTGCTGCAGCCGGCGCTGGCGTTTGTGCTGGACGTGCTGCTGTTCGGTCGGGCCACCGTGGCGCTGGACTGGTGCGGACTGGCGCTGGCGCTGGCCGGCATCCTGCTCGGCAGCTGGCGACCGCGCCGGCCGGCGGCAGCTCTGCTCGCTCCACAGGATGCTGCATGACTTCGTTCGCTTCGCTGGTTCGCGCGGTGCCCGACTTTCCCCGGCCGGGCATCGTGTTTCGCGACATCACCCCGCTGCTGGCCGACGCCGGCGCCTTCGCGCGCTGCCTCGACGCGCTGGCCGAGCCGTGGCTGGGGCAGGGCGTGCAGGCGGTGTGCGGGATCGAGTCGCGCGGCTTCATCTTCGGCGCGGCGCTGGCGCGGAAACTCAACGCGGGCTTCGTGCCGCTGCGCAAGCCGGGCAAGCTGCCGCCGCCGGTGACCGGCGTGGACTACCAGCTCGAATACGGCAGCGATCGGCTGGAGGCGCAAGACGACGCACTCAAGCCGGGAGAGCGCACGCTGATCGTCGACGACGTGCTGGCCACCGGCGGCACCTTGCTGGCCGCCCGCGCGCTGGTGGAGCAACTCGGCGCACGGCCGGTGGGCGCCGCCGTGGTGATCGAACTTGATGCGCTGGGCGGCCGTGCCCGCTGGCCGGGCGCTGTGCCGCTGCACAGCCTGCTGCATTACTGAGCCGAAGCGCAGCGCCCCCGAATCGCCCGGAGCGGAAACGCGTGCGCCCTGCATGGGCCGCCTTCGCCATTCGTTGACGGCTCGGACACCCACGGTAGGCCACTGTGACGACTCAGCGCGGCACATGGTCGCAGCTGCGTACCGCGGCAACGCGCGCACGTTCACCGTTTCCCGAGGCCTGCCCCATGCTCATTACCATTCTCATCGTCCTCCTGATTCTGGCCCTGATCGGCGGCCTGCCCACCTGGGGCTACTCGCGCAGCTGGGGCTACGGTCCGTCGGGCATCGTCGGCGTGATCCTGGTGATCCTCGTGGTGCTGTGGCTGATGGGCCGCATCTGATCGAGTCCCGCATCCAGCGGAGCACGGCGAGCCTTCGGCTCCCCTTGCTCCAGCCGGTGAGCAGGCATCCCGCGTCGCGCCTCGTGCGCTGCGCGGGATGTTTGTTTCTGCGCCTTCGCCGCCGCTCAGGGCTCGATGGTGAGCGACTCCACGTACACCAGCTCGCAGGCGCCGGCGCCGGTGTCCTTGCGGGTGAGCGAGCTGTTCCAGTGCCAGCCATCGGGGCGGCTGGCGTCGACCAGGAAGCCCTCGATGCGCACCACCTCACCCGGGCGCACGCGATCGAGCATGGCGCGCACGCCGGCATCGGCGGGGATCAGGTGCATGTTGGCGCTGGACTCCTCGATCTCGCGCCGGGGGATCGGAAACTCCTTCACGCGCCAGTAGTAGAAGCGGCCGGACTGGCTCACCTTGATGTTCTCCAGCACCTCGCTGTCGGACATGCGCCCCCAGCCGAGCGCCAGGTCGATCGGCGCCAGCGAGGCGCCGGCATCGAAGCGGTAGTCCTCGCGCGAGAGCACGCGTGCGGTGGCATCGAAATGCGCCCGCGTGACCAGCGTGACGTCGCCGCGCCGCAGCTGCGCGGGATCATCCAGGTCGATCTGCTCCGGCGCCTGCGCGGCCAGCACGCCGGGTGCGTCGTGCAGCGGCCGCCGGTTCCACGCGTGCACCGCACCCCACAGCACCAGCACGCCGGCGGCGGCGAGCGCCAGCTGGCGGCCGGTCATGCGTGCGCCCCGATCGGGCGATCCATCTGCTGCACGGCCATCACGCGCGGGCGGCCTTCGCCTTCGCACCGGGATGTTTGCCCGCGCGCGTCGGCGTGGCGATCGAGCGCGGATCGAGCAGCTCCGGCGGCAGGCGCTTGATCACGGCCGCCAGCTTCATCAGGAAGCCGTGCATGGCCGAGCTCTTGCGCCACACCATGGCCAGGCGGCGGCTGGGCGCCGGCTGCTTGAACTCGATCAGGTGCAGATTGCCGGAGGTTGCCACCGGCGGCTTCACCGCCAGCGTCGGCAGCAGGGTGATGCCCACCTCGGCCGAGACCATCTGGCGCAGCGTCTCCAGGCTGGTGGCGCGAAAGCCGTTGCGCTCGCCGGCGCCGGCGAGGTGGCAGACCTCCAGCGCCTGGTCTCGCAGGCAGTGGCCGTCCTCCAGCAGCAGCAGGCTCTCGTTCGAGAGGTCGGCCAGTTTCAGCTGGCCGTGCTTGTGCGCCAGGTGATGCGAGAGCGGCACCGCCAGCACGAACGGCTCTTCGAACAGGTACTCCACGTGCAGGCTGTCCTCGTGCAGCGGCAGGGCGAGGATGCCGGCGTCGAGCTTGCCCTCCCGCAGCAGGCGCACGATCACTTCGGTCTTCTCTTCCACCAGCAGCAGTTCGAGCCGGGGAAACGCCTCGCGCACCATCGGCACCGCGTGCGGCAGCAGGTACGGCCCCAGCGTGGGGAAGATGCCCAGCCGCAGCGTGCCCGATTCGGGGTCATGCGTGCGCCGCGCCACCGCGCGGATTTGTGCCACTTCGGTGAGCACGTCGCGGGCGCGGTCGGCGATGTCGCGGCCCACTTCGGTCAGCAGCACCTTGCGCGGCGTGCGTTCGACCAGCGCCACGCCCAGCTCGTCTTCGAGCTTCTTGATCTGCGTGGACAAGGTGGGCTGGCTGACGAAGCAGGCTTCGGCGGCACGGCCGAAGTGGCGGTGCTCGGCCAGGGCAACGAGGTACTGCAGATCGCGCAGGTTCATGGGAGCGGACCCGATGCATAGCGAATGGCTATGGAATCGATGTTAACAATCAATTTGTGCGATGCAAGAGCCCCGCGTAGCCTTCGTGGCGTGACTGCAGCGGTGGGCCGACTTCCCCTCCGGAGCCCGGCCTCCCCGCCACCGTGGCAGTCCGTCCGCCCGATCGTTCGCCGGCCACCCCCTCCCTGGCCGGACATCGGGCCCGCCGGCGACGAAGCTCCCCCTTCGCCGCCGGTTTTTTTTGCTTATCGTGGAATGCCGGCTTGGGCAGCGCTGATTTCCACGGTAACGTGCACCAGTTCCTCGTGCACCGCCAGGTGTCGACGCACTTCGCAGGCGGTCAGCGGCGCGCTGCTGACCAGCGCCAGGACGCAGGCATAGCTGCCCTTGCCCACGCGCCACACGTGCAGGTCGCTGATCGCCGCGGCGGGCAGGGCCTGTTCGACCACCTCGCGGATCTCGGCCACCACCGGGGCATCCATCTCCGCATCCAGCAGCACGCGGCCGGACTGGCGCATCAGCCCCACCGCCCAGCGCGTGACCAGCACGGCGCCGAGCACACCCATCAGCGGATCGAGCCACACGGCGCCGAAATACTTGCCGCCGATCAGCGCGGCGATCGCCAGTACCGAGGTGGCTGCGTCGGCGATCACGTGCAGGTAGGCCGAGCGCAGGTTGATGTCGTGGTGGTGATGCCCGTGATCGTGCGCGTGGTGATCGTGTCCATGGCCATGGTCGTGACCGTGATGGCCGTCCTTCAGCAGCCACGCGCACAGCAGGTTCACCGCCAGGCCCAGCGCGGCGATCGCGATCGCCTCGTTGTAGTGGATCGCGCCGGGCGACAGCAGCCGCTCCACCGACTGCACCAGCATCACCACCGCCACCACGATCAGCAGCAGCGCGCTGGTGTAGCCGGCCAGCACTTCGATCTTCCAGGTGCCGAAGGCGAAGCGGCGATCGCCGGCCAGGCGGCGGGCCAGCGCATAGGCGGCCAGCGACAGGCCCAGCGCCAGCGCGTGCGAGCTCATGTGCCAGCCGTCGGCGAGCAGCGCCATCGAGTTCAGCGCGTAGCCGCCGGTGATCTCCACCACCATCATCACCAGCGTGATGGCTACCGCGCGGCGCGTGTTGCGTTCGCCCGTGGCGTTGCCGTCATGGAAGGCGTGGTCGTGGACGTGCGGGGCGGGATCGGGCGCTATCATGGTCGACAACCTTGGATGAGATACCCCCCTATGGTATCGGACGGAGGCGATCGATGGCTCATCTGGCACGCGACAACGGCAGGCTCAAGGCGCGACTGAAGCGCATCGGCGGGCAGCTGGCGGCGATCGAGCGCGCCCTGGACAGCGAAGCGGAGTGCGGCGACATCCTGCACCAGCTGGCGGCGGTGCGCGGGGCGATCCACGGCCTCACCCTGCAGGTGCTCGAAGGCCACCTGCGCGAGCACGTGGCGCCTGCCGGCAGCGGTGGCGAGGCCGAGCTCGAACCCCTGCTCGCGGTACTGCGCAGCTACCTGAAGTAGCGCTGCCGGCGGTGCATGCCTTCTGGCACTGTGCCGTAAGTCATGCCGCACCTAGCGTGCAGGGTTCCCTTGTCACAGGAAGCCCCCTCCATGCGTCTCGCCCGTCCGCTTCTGTTTACTGCCCTGGCCACCTGTTGCGCCTCCGCGTTCGCTGCCGGCGCCGATCCGGTACCCCACGGTCGCCTGCCCGGCTGGGCGGTGCCGCAGTCGTACCAGCTCGCCTTCAAGGTCGATCCGCGCCAGGCCGATTTCTCCGGCCACACGGTGATCACCGTCAAGCTGACGCAGGCCGCGGACCACGTCTGGCTGCACGGCAGTGACCTGAAGGTGTCCAAGGTGGCGGTGACCGACGCCGCGGGCAAGACCGTCGCCGGCAAGTACGTGGCCGTGGCTCCACAGGAAGGCGTGGCGCGGATCGACTTCGGCCGCAGGCTCACCCCGCAGACGATCACCCTGGCGATCGACTACAGCGCGCCGCTGAACCAGCAGCTGCAGGGCCTGTACAAGGTCAGTCACGAAGGCCTGCCCTATGCGATGACGCAGATGGAGCCGATCAGCGCCCGCTACGCCTTCCCCGGCTTCGACGAGCCCGGCATCAAGACGCCGTTCGACCTCACCCTCACCGTGCCCAAGGACGAGAACGCGGTGGCCAACACCGCGCAGGTGAAGGAAGTGGACGACGGCAACGGCTGGAAGACGCTCACCTTCGCGCAGACCAAGCCGCTGCCGACCTACCTGGTGGCGTTCGGCGTCGGTCCGTGGGACATCGTCGACGGCCCCGACATCAAGCCGGACGACTACCGCACCACCGTGCTGCCGCTGCGGGGCGTGGCCGCCAAGGGCGAGGGCCACCGCATGCAGCATGTGCTCGGCGAGACGCCCAGCATCATCTACGCGCTGGAGGACTACTACGGCTTCGGCTATCCGTTCGGCAAGCTCGACCTGCTCGCCGCGCCGGACTTCTCCGCCGGCGCGATGGAGAATCCGGGCCTGGTCACCTTCCGCGACTGGCTGCTGCTGCTCGATCCGGATTCCCCGGCGCGATACGTGCGCGGCTCGTTCAACGTCACCGCGCACGAACTGGCCCACCAGTGGACCGGCGACACGGTGACCACCGCGTGGTGGAACGACATCTGGCTCAACGAGGCCTTCGCCACCTGGATGCAGCAGAAGGTGACGATGAAGGTGCACCCGGAATACCGCGCCGACCTCGACCGCATC
>DASUJJ010000073.1:0-2981 GCA_036279335.1 Dyella sp. | reverse complement strand
CGAACAAGAGCGTTCGCGCACAGGGTGCGCTCCTACAACGGCGTCCCCCACCACCTCGACGGCGTGCACCGCGCTCACGCGCGCACCTTGCGTTTGGAAGCGCCGACAGCCGCGGCGCGGCGCAGTGCGGCGTCAAGGTCGCGCAGCAGGTCGTCGCCGGCCTCGATGCCCACCGACAGGCGCAGCAGGGTGTCGGCGATGCCGGCGGTGCGGCGCGCTTCGGGCGCCATCGAGGCGTGGGTCATCGAGGCCGGGTGGGCGATCAGGCTTTCCACGCCGCCGAGCGATTCGGCCAGCGAGAAATACTCCAGCCCGTCGACAAAGGCGGCGATCTCTTCCACCTCGCCCTCCAGCTCGAAGCTGAGCATGGCGCCGAAGCCCTGCTGCTGACGGCCGGCCAGCGCGTGGCCGGGATGCTCGGCGAGCCCGGGGTAGTAGACCTTGCGCACGGCGCCATGGCGGGCCAGGTGCTCGGCCACGCGCGCGGCGTTCTCTTCGTGCTGGCGCAGGCGCACGCCCAGCGTGCGCAGGCCGCGCAGGGTGAGGTAGCTGTCGAACGCGCCGCCGGTGAGGCCGTTGCAGTTGCCCCACCACTTGATCTGTTCGGCCAGCTCCGGCGTGCGCGCCACCACCGCGCCGCCCACCACGTCGCTATGGCCGTTGATGTACTTGGTGGTGGAGTGGACGACGAGGTCCGCGCCCAGCGCCAGCGGCTGCTGCAGCGCCGGCGAGAGGAAGGTGTTGTCCACCACCACCAGCGCGCCGACCGCGTGCGCGGCATGCGCCACGTGGCGGATGTCGGTGATGCGCAGCAGCGGGTTCGAGGGCGTCTCCACCCACACCAGCGCCGGCTTCTTCGCCAGGCCGGCGGCCAGTGCGGCGGGATCGGTGAGGTCGGCAAAGCTCACGCTGAAGCGGCCCTTCTTCGCCCACGCGTCGAGCAACCGCCAGGTGCCGCCGTAGCAGTCGTGCGCGGCCAGCACGGTGGCGCCGGCCGGCACCAGTTCCAGCGCCAGCGCCACGGCGGACATGCCGCTGGAGGTGACCACCGCAGCGGCGCCCTGCTCCAGGTCGGCCAGCGCCTCACCGAGCAGGTCGCGGGTGGGATTGCCGCTGCGCGAGTAGTCGTAGGCGCGCTTGCCGCCCAGGCCGGTGAAGCTGTAGTTGGTCGACAGGTGCAGCGGCGGCACGATGGCGCCGTGCTGGGTGTCCGACTCGATGCCGGCGCGGACGGCGCGGGTGCTGGGGGCCGAAATGGTCATGAGTTTCTCCAGTGCATCAGATGTCGAACGGGGATGGGCGCGCTTCTGTGGGAGCGACTTCAGTCGCGATGCTCTTCGCCCTTGGCCAGATCCAGGGAAAAGCGTCGCGACTGAGGTCGCTCCCGCAAGGTCGATTCAGAGCAGTGCCTGGCGCAGCAGCGGGGCGAGCCGGTCGGTTTCCTTGAGGAAGGCGTCGTGGCCGTAGGGCGACTCGACTACCTCCAGCGTGGACGGCCCGGCGAGCCGGCGCTGCAGCTCGCACAGGTCGGCGAGCGGCACCAGACGGTCGGACGGGAAGCCGATCAGCGTGGTCGGCGTGGGCACCGACTCGGGCTGCACGTCGTGCAGGTCGATCGACTCGGACAGCGCCAGGAAGCGCTCGGCGTCGAAGCGGGCGACGAAGCGACGCCCGGCGTGATCGAGGTAATCCTCTACCGGGAAGTGGAAGCGGTCCTCGCGGAACTCCGGGGCGGCAGAGAAGCGGCGGGCGAATTCCTCGCTGCCGCGGTAGGTGGTCATGGCCAGCTGGCGCGCCAGGCTCAACGCCTCGTCCAGCTGTCCGCTCGACTGACCCAGCCGCACGATGCCGCGCTGCACGCTGCGCAGGGCGGTGGAGATGGGGTGCGCGCGATGCGCGCCGGCCAGCAGCACCAGTCGATCCAGCTGCCAAGGATGCGCCTTGGCGAAGGCCAGCCCCACCATGGCGCCGTAGGACGAACCGACAAAGGCGGCGATGCGGCCGATGCCCAGCGCGTCGATCAAGGCGCTGATCGCGTTGGCCTGGTCGGCGCTGGAGATGGCGCTGGCGTCACCCAGCTCGGCCGGGCTCAGCCAGTCGATCGCCAGCACCCGGTACTGGCCCAGGTCGATCGCCCTGCCCTCGCCCACCAGGGCCTGCCACCAGCCCGGCTGGGCCGCGCCCTCGGCGGCGATCACGTCGCGACTGGCCGAGATGCCGCCCTGCACCACCACGGTCGGTGCATCCGGCGCGCCGACCCACAGGTAGCTCACCTCTACGCCGCAGCGCCCGCCGCCGTAGGTGGGTTCGATGCTGACACGGCGGCTGCAGCGCTGCGCGGTGAGCGCAGTGAGCGGCGTCGGCGAGGCGGCAACCAGCCGCGGCCGGGCGGAAGCGCTGGGGAGGTGGGCAAGCTGGGCGGACATCGGACTCTCCTGTGGCATCGCACCTGCGGAGAGTCGACGGGGTAGCCCACTGCAGGCGCCGAACGCGCCCGAAGCGACACCCCATCTACCGGTTGCGCCAGTGGCGCTCCGCAGGAGTTGGCACCGTTGCAGGATCGCTCCTGCAGGTTGCCCCGGCGTCAAAGGGCCTGTCCCTCAGCCGGTCTCGATGAGTGATCCGGACTCTACGGGTGTCAATGCTATCGTGTCAATAGCCGTCTAGACGTCTATACGCCCAAATTAAACACCACCATGCTGCAATGGATGCACCTGAAACC
This sequence comes from Dyella sp., assembly GCA_036279335.1. GTDB lineage: Bacteria > Pseudomonadota > Gammaproteobacteria > Xanthomonadales > Rhodanobacteraceae > Dyella_A. The sequence goes on along the minus strand of DASUJJ010000073.1, from coordinate 259 downwards.
ATGGCGCAGCCGCTATGCTGGCGCACCCCACACCCATGCCCACGCCCATGACGACATGCCCCGATTTCGCCGCCGCCGTTGGCCAGACTCCGTTGCTGCGCCTGCGCTTTGCCTCCGAGGCCACCGGCTGCGAGATCCTCGCCCGCGCTGAATTCATGAACCCCGGCGGCTCGGTGAAGGACCGCACCGCGCTGGGCCTGCTGATGGATGCCGAACGGCGCGGCGTGCTGCGCCCCGGCGGCACCATCGTGGAAGGCAC